>JBEQCC010000184.1:0-5897 GCA_041639455.1 Pelosinus sp.
TCCAGGGACTTAGCCTCTCTCAGCTCCCGCTTAAGAAGATGGGAGCCTTAGAGCGGTTTCGTCATCGGATAGCTAGACATAGGCAAACGGCCTTCCCTGGTAGCATGTTTTTTATAAAGTAAAAAAATTAGTTGATACATTTGAAAGAGGATTATTGAAATGAAAACAATTGGCATTCTTACTTTGGTTCCCTCTAATCTTAGTGAGTTTATCCAAATTAACTTGGAAAAAGTATTTTCAGGTCATATAACAATTCATACTTACTATTTATCTTATCTAAAGCCTGGAGATGTCATCACCGATGATTTAGTCGTTGTCACCGCACAGAGCCATGCAATGGCGGCCCAACATTATATTTCTGATAATAGTCGCATCATCATCCTGCGCCGCACCCTTCCTAATAAAGAAATTTATAAAATAACCGCTATTCCAAAAGGTACAAATGTACTGGTTGTTAATGATTCACCAGAAACCACCAGCGAAGCAATCGCTTTTTTGTGTCAACTCGGCATTACTCATCTAAATCTTATCTCCTACGATCCGAAACAGGAGTATCCCGCTATCAATATTGCAATCACCCTAGGAGAAGCCAGCACTGTTCCACCCCACATCAAAAAAGTGATCGACGTAGGCCATCGCTATATCGATATCTCTACATTTCTATCCATATTAAATTATTTCAATTTGGATACGCAAGAAACCAGCAAACGCCTTATCAAATACTCCGATACCATTGTCACAGTGGATATCGGCATTAAGAGCCATTATAAAGAACTTTTCATGAAAAATACGCAGCTTGATACGGTTCTCAACCTTTCTCATGATGCAATCTTACTTACCGACAAAGATAATTTTATTTTACTGTATAATAAGAAATTCAGCCAATTATTTGATATCACCAATAATATAATCGGAAAAAATTTTTCTCATGTTCTGCCTGATATATCTCTCCAAAATTCAGATCAGAGTATCATTGATGAATTAATACAATTCAAAGACCGATCTTTATTAGCAAGCAGCAGTAAAATTGAATATTTTGGTGAACCTGCCGGGACTTATTACAATTTTCAGGAAGTAACCTATATACGCCACTTAGAAAAGAGCTTATCAAAGAAGTTACGGGACAATGGCCTGGTGACCCGTTATACCTTTGCAAATATCCAAACGAAATCACCTAGAATGAAAGACTGCATCAATTTTGCTAAGCAGCTCTCTCCCACAAATCATACTGTGCTGATTACAGGAGAAAGCGGAACAGGCAAAGAATTGATCGCACATTCCATCCATGCAGCTTCTCCTCGCTCCATGTATCCTTTCATTGCCATTAACTGTGCTTCTTTTCCTGAGAATTTATTAGAAAGTGAACTTTTCGGCTACGAAGCTGGTTCCTTCACAGGCGCCATTAAAGAAGGGAAACCTGGTTTGTTTGAACAAGCCAATAACGGCACTATTTTCTTAGACGAGGTTGGAGACATGCCCTTATCCGTTCAGGTACGCTTACTCAGAGTACTTCAGGAGCGGCAGATTATGCGTGTTGGCTCTCCCAAAGTCATCGATGTAGATCTGCGAGTGATTGCAGCAACCAATAAAGACCTGCAGGCAGAAATGCAAAAAGGACTCTTCCGCCAGGATTTATTTTACCGTCTGAACGTCCTTCCGATCATGATTCCCCCACTACGGGAACGGCCAGAAGATATTATTCCGTTACTGCATTTTTTCATGAAAAAAAATCACAATCAAAAAATCACTCTTACACAAGAAGCAGAAACAAGTCTATTAAAATACAAGTGGTTAGGCAATGTCAGAGAATTGATTAATACAGCCGCCTATATTTCTTGTATGGCAGCACAAATGGTGGATATCAGTAATCTACCTGCTTATATTTTAAGTACCCTTACCGATTTTGGTCCGGAAAGTGCCTATCTTTCTACCCATTGCGATAAAGAAAAAGTCTATCTGGTACTTTCCATCCTCTCTGGCTGCCCTTCAGGGGCAGGGAGGAAATGGATTGAAACAAAATGTGCTGATTCTGTCATGAATATTACAGAAAGTGAAATTAGACGATTCTTATCGATATTCAGTGAGATGGATTTAGTTGATTCACAAGTTGGCAGACGGGGCAGCTGCCTGACTGCAAAAGGTCAGCAATTCGTTGCTTGGCTCAAAGGCAACTCCATCTTATCATAACCTTTTCCTACCATCAGAACCAAGGTCTTGCAATGATTTCACTTTTGTGCATCAATTATTTTTATAAACTCTGCCATGAAGCTTCCCAGTCCAAACATATTAAACAATACAAACCTTCGCAGCATTTCAATTGTGATAGCAAAAATTACGCTGGCTCCTACAGCCATCCCCAACCCTCGTGCAATCCCTGCAAGAAAATTATTTATAATAATTTTCTTGGGTTTTTCTAACATTTCTAAATACTCAGCAATGCGCATGGCTTCTAAATGATGTACCAACTTTTGCAATGTAATAGCACAAGATTCTGCCCGATTCACAAGTTCTATCTTTTCGATCTCCCGACTTATTAAAGGTACATTCCCTTTCTTCAATTCCATGTCTTTCCCCCCTCTTACCATCCATCGTATCTATTTATATTATATTTATATAGATTCAATCCTATAAAATTCATACTGATTTCTCTTTGCTTCCCGTACTTTAATTTAGGTACTAATTCTATCAACCGCCACTTTACTTATTGCACTAAATATGTCACAATAAAGTATAGGTTCCTAACCACTTTATAAATTCATCTGATTAGCGGCTATCACATTAACGATAGTCGCTGTATGTTTATGCGATGACTAAACCGCCCTGAGACTCCCACCTTGTACAAGTGCGAGTTAAGAGTGACTAAGTCCCTGCATAAGTGTGATTAAGACTGGCGGTGGAGTTAGCACTTCCTCTGAATCAAGTCTTCTTTATGCAAAGTTATCAATTAATTCTGCAAAATGTATTATAAAGGAGCTGTTAACCATTTCAAAAGAAATTTTTATTACTAATTTGGACAAGAAGAAATTGCAAAGGCTAATTGTATTGGAAGAGGAATTTCAGCCAGGTAATAAAGATTACCTGGACGATCTAACCTATGAACTGGAACGAGCGGTTGTCACCCAGCCGGAAGAAATTCCGGCTGATGTCATCACAATGCACTCTCAGGTAGTATTAAAAGATTTAGAAAATGGTGAAGAATTGATCTATACTTTGGTGTACCCGGATGAAGCCAATATAGCTGAAGATAAAATTTCAGTACTGGCACCTATCGGGACAGCGATCTTAGGATATCGAGTCGGGGATACACTGGATTGGAAAATTCCCAACGGCACCTTAAGGCTGAAAGTGGATAAAATTCTTTTCCAACCTGAGTCTAGCGGTAATTTTGAACTATAGCAGATATAAGGAACTTATTTGTTATAGAAATAGAAAAATCCCTGCCAAATTCTAAAATGAATGTGGCAGGGATTTTTCATTCCCCTATTTACAGCTTTCCACTGTGTCATTGCTGGTGCTTTGCATCATCCCAGGATTTTTCCTGATTTTCTCCATAATAGGAGCCACCTTTTCCATGCTTTCACTTAAGGTCGCTGCCTCATTGCTAGAAATAGTACCATCCTTCACAGCTTGCTGTATCATTTGCTGATGGTTGCCATTTAGCGGCCCACACTGCTCCTTAGCCTGATCATTGGCAGCTGCGAAAACTGGCACCGCAATCAACGCTGCTAATGCCGTTATGATCAACATTTTCTTTTTCATTGCCAACCTCCTGTTGATTTAGTGTACTCTCGAAAGAACAAGTATATCCTTGCCGTCATCCTAAACGAAAATTTCTGAGAGACTACTTTAATTTATCTCTTACATCCTTATTATAAACAAAGATTGTGTATTTTTTATGAAGATTCTATGTTTTTTTAGAAATAACACAAATTCTTATAACACACGTTTTGCACCATAAGCGAGGCTCCTCCCAGCTAGCTATCACTTCTGCTGCATGGTTTGTAAGTGGGACGTAGTTTGTTTCATAAGATCTTGCATAGTCTTCACTTTACTCTCCATGGCACTTGGATCGAATTTACCGGAGTTAACGCTATCTTTAATATCACCAGCCGCTTTGCGCAAGCTGTCTTTTAGGCCATTATCCATCATATGCGGTAAGATTTTTTCCGTAGTACTCGCTAACTGCGCTGCGCTCTTTTGCGCATCCATCGTTTGCCCAGCCTTCACTTGTCTAACCACATCTTGCAAGGATTTATCCAAATCTTTTATTATAGGCATCGGATCTTCCTTTGGCATACTCATATTGCTCATGTCATGACCTGATGACTGTTGGGCGGCTGGTTGCTGCGCAGCATTCGGTTTATCGGTAGAGCTGCAGCCTGCTATCAGAGACATAATTACGGTAATGGTTAAAATGCCAAATAATACTTTCTTTCTTTTCATAATTTAATCCCCTCCAATATTCATTTAAATTTCAAATTTCATTTGCTGTGCTAGGAGTAGAATCTCCCACCACAGCTTACCATTTTCAGTTAACTGCCTTTACTCGGCAGTATGTGATTTGCCAGGTACGGCTGGGTTCTTGCGATCGCGCCACTGATTCCAGACTAGATAGATGCAAGGCAAAACGATCAGCGTCAAAATTGTGGAAGTAACTAACCCCCCCACAACGACTGTGGCCATTGGACGCTGCACCTCGGCACCAGTACCTGTTGCAAAGATTAATGGGAACAATCCTAAACTAGCAACCAATGCGGTAATCATAACCGGGCGCAAACGTGTAAAGGCGCCTTCTGTAATGGCTTCTTCCAAGGTTCGGTGATCCCTTAGGTGTTTAATATAGGTCACCATGATGACCCCATTTTGCACCGCTATTCCAAAGAGAGCGATAAAACCGACAGCTGCCGCTACCGTCATGTAGGTGCCGGTAACATACATAGCTACAATACCACCCACTAAAGAGAAGGGAATGTTCATCAAAATGAGGAAAGCATCGCTGGCAGACTTAAAGGTCATATAGAGTAGGAAGAATGTGAGTACGATGACTGCCGGCACCACTAGAGACAGTCGATCTTTTGCACGTTGCTGATTTTCATACTGACCGGTCCATTTTAGAGAATAACCGGCCGGCAAGTCAATTTTTTCTTTGATGACTTGGTTGGCTTCATTCACAAAGCTGACAACGTCACGTCCCCGGGTATTCATCTGAACGATCATCCGATAGACCCCGTTTTCACTGCTAATCATTGACGGACCATCCACGACCCGGAATTGGGCTACTTCACCCAATTGTACATAGGCACCGGTAGCCGGACCGGCTGCTGCAGCAGCTGCACCCATGCCAGCGCCCATCCCGCCGCCGCTATTTTTCGTCGCGGCACCACCGCTAGTTATGGGAATGAGGATGTTTTGCATGGCGTCAATGGTTTCCCTGTTTTCCCGGTTATAACGCACTAAGACGTTAAAGCGCTTGCGTCCTTCGATGGTAGTGGTAGCGGTTTTGCCGCCTACCGCTAATTCAACGGCGTCTTCCACATCGGCAATGTTAAGTCCATACCGGGCTGTTTTTTCCCGATTAACCTGAATTTCCAAATAGGAAGCACCAAATACCCTTTCAGCCAATAGATCACTAACTCCCGGTACGGTTGCCAGCGCTTTTTCAATGTCAAAAGCTTTTTGCTGCAGTACCTGCAGGTCTTCTCCATAGAGTTTAATGCCCAGTTCTGTACGAACCCCAGTGGTCAGCATGGATAACCTTCCAGCAATCGGCTGGGTAAAGGCTAAGTTAAGTCCAGGCATATTGGCAAGCTTAACCATCATTTCTTGTTCAATTTTTTGTTTTGTCACACCGTCCCGCCATTGTTCTTTCGGTTTTAGCGTGACAATGGTTTCAATCA
>JBEQCC010000185.1:0-5887 GCA_041639455.1 Pelosinus sp.
AACCAAACCTGTAAGTGACTTGATGGAAGCTTACAATGCTGGTCAACGCATTTTTGGAGAAAATAAAATCCAAGAAATGACCGAAAAATGGGAAGCCATGCCAAAAGATATCGAATGGCATATGATTGGGCATGTCCAAACACGCAAAGTTAATCGAATAGTAGGAGATTTTTCTTTAATTCACTCTGTAGATACCCTTAAATTAGCGTATACAATAAATCAAGTTGCTTGTCAAAAACAAGTTTGTCAACCTGTGCTTTTACAAGTTAATGCATCGGGAGAAGAAAGCAAACAAGGATTTACTACTGATTCCTCACTTTATGGACGTGATAACCTTTTTTCTGCTATGGAAGAGCTAGCTAAACTGCCTGGTATAGAAATTCAAGGATTGATGACAATGGCTCCTAATACTGAAAAAAGAGACATCATTAGATCTGTTTTCCAACAAGTCCGAATTGCCCGTGGAGAATTACAAAGACGTTATCCAAAACTTGTCCTACGTCATCTTTCGATGGGGATGAGTAATGATTTTGATTTGGCATTACAAGAAGGAGCCACTATTATTCGTATTGGATCCCGGCTTTTTGCCTAGTAGAAGGGAGCATAATTATGAAGTTTACTGAATTAGATGAGAAGATTCGCAATCTTTATGATGACAAAATGGGACATAGTATGAAAGTTCATGATTTAATTTTTTCTTTAGTTTTTCCCAGAGAAGAGTATATTGGACAGTATAGTGATAACGGTGCGACTGAGTTATTGCAAATGGCAGAGAAGGCGGGAATTAAGAAAAACAGCCAAGTTTTAGATATTGGATCAGGTCCAGGTGGACCAGCTTGTTTTTTAGCCTCTCGCCTCGGATGTAAGGTAACAGGGCTTGATATATCAACTAGTCATTTAGCATATGCACGGACAAGAGCAGAAAGAATGTCTCTAAATGACATGGTGGATTTTATAGAAGGATCTGTTTGGGAAGCTGATCTGCCCCAAAATCACTACGACGCGATAATCGGGACTGGAGCTTGGTGCCACTTGGAACCGACTCACCTCTTTCCACGTGTTTTTCAATGGCTAAAACCAGGCGGTTTCATTGCCTTTATGGAAAGAATTAAATTATCTGATTTAACCAAGGATGAAATACATCTACTTTGTGACGAATGGGCATGTCCGTCCATTGAATCAGTTTCCGACTATTGTAATTTGCTGTATTCCCATAGTTTTTCGGATTTATACGTTGAAGACATGACGGAGAAATATAAAGATGTCTTGCAACGTTGTATTGAAGCTCGATTGAAGATGAAAAATCATATTATCAGTATTACGAACGAGGAATTTTTTAGAGTTAATCTCAGTTTAGCTAGCTACGAGGAAGACGCTGCACGTTCCGGAAAATTAGGTTATGCAATGTTTGTTGGTATGAAACACAAACATTAATGAATCGACAATAATATGATATTCTAAAGGAGGAAAATTTTATGTTAGATGAAGATGAGATTCGTGAAGAAATTGTATTTGGAGAATATCATGCGCATACTATTAAACAACGTCTTTTTTCTGGACGAACGAAGTTTCATTATGCTGAAATAGTAGAATTTCAAGTTAGCGGCTTGTCACTTTTGTTGGATGGTCGCATACAGTCATGTCAAATAGATGAGTTTGTGTATAATGAGGCAGCTGTTCATCCTGCTTTGATTATACATCCAAAACCAGAACGAGTGCTCTGTTTAGCAGGCGGTACTGGAGGCATTGTTAGAGAAGTTTTAAGGCATGAAGGTTTAAAGGAAATTACCGTAATGGATGAGGATCCCGAGGTTGGCAATTTAGTACGTAAATACTTGGCCCATATGAATCCACTACCAGATTCGCGTTTAGTGACTAACTATGGCGATTGCCTAACATATTTAAAATGTTGTGCTCAATTTGACGTTATTATTTTTGATTCGCCAGATCCTTTTCCAGGTTCACCATATGCTTCACTCTTTGCTGAAGATTCTTTGAGGAGCATGTACAATGTTTTGGCTCCGGATGGAATTCTGGCAATTCAACTAGCTCCCGTTCACTCTGCTACAAGACAGATATTCAAAGAACGAGTAAATGCACTTTCTACAGTATTTCCTTTTGTTCGGCCATATCATGTTGAAGTTCATAGCCTTGGAACCTCATGGGGATTTGCTTTAGCTTCGGCGAATGAATACAATATAAATATACTTAAATTCAATAATATATTGAAACAACGGTTGACAACCCCGACACGTTTTTTTGATGAGGTTGCATTTAAACGAATGTGGCTATGGCCAAAGCATTTATATTGAAATTTGAGGTAATATAACTTGCGTCATACAAAACAAACTTTTATTGGAAGAATTGACACTATGGGTTGTGGTGCAAAACCTCCTACTTTCACATTATTTAGTTGACGGAATTCGAGATAAATAGTATAAAGATTATAATTCGCCAAATATATTGTTTCATCATTTTTGACGATATTAAACTATGTGCATCATTTTTATTTATAAGGAGTTTTTCACGTGGCTTTAGTCAAAATCAACAGTGCTAACTGTATACATTGTAAAGATTTGTGGGATTTGGAGGTATTTAAAGCTTCTTACTCAACCCACTCTTTTTCACGTCATTGGCATGAAGGTTTTGGTATTGGTGTTATAGAGTGTGGATGTGAAATGTTTGACTATCATGGCGAAAAACATTATGCGCCATCCAATAGTGTAATACTTATGAATCCTGGAGTAGTACATACGGGCCAAGCCGCCAATCCTGAAGTAGGTTGGAAATATCGAATGATGTATCCAACTTCTTATGTTTTACACGACATATTTGCACAAATTACAGGAAAGGTAACAGAGACACCATACTTTACTAATCCCGTTGTAGTCGATTCTCGTAGTGCAAATCAACTGTTAAGGTTGTTTTTTTTAATGGAGGAAACATCCTCTTTACTCGAATGTCAGTCATATTTTTTTATTACAATGACCGATATTTTACGTAAATATGCAAAAAATGTCAAGGAAATAAAAAAATGCCCCAAAGATAGTAAGGCAGTTGATCTTATTCGTCAATATATAGATCAGCGATACAATGAAAATATTTCCTTATTGGAGTTATCTGAAGTTTCTGGGAGAAGTCAATTTCACTTATTGCGAGTGTTTCAAAAAAAAATTGGACTTCCCCCACATTCTTATCAGATTTTTGTTCGAATCCAAAAAGCCAAGGAATTTTTGTTAGCTGGGCAACTTATAAGTTCAGTTGCCTTAAATTTGGGATTTGCTGACCAAAGCCATTTCACTCGGCATTTCAAACGGGTTGTGGGAGTAACTCCTCACAACTATCGTTGATAAAGCTAAGTATTCTACCATATTAAATAGGCGAAACGATGTGCGAAAAGTCATACAATAACAATAGGATCGTTCCCTCCCAAAAAAAGATTTATCAGGAGATGTTTTTTAAGGTAAGCAAGTTTTCTTGTTCAATACACTCAAAGAAGAGTCTTCTATGATATAAAACATTTTGAACCGCGAAGACGCCAAGATTATGAAGGACACGAAGGATATGAAATAGCCATCACTCCTTTGTGTCCTTCGTATTTTCTTCGTGTCTTCGCGGTTCATTTCTGTTTTTATAACGTTATATATTTTTTCAACTTATTTCACATAATTCGTTAGCTTACCAATGCCTTCCACCTCTACCGTTACCACGTCACCGGACTTCATCGGGCAAGTGCCGGAAGGAGATCCCAATGCCAAAACATCGCCAGGTTCCAGGGTCATGATCTTTGAAACCCAGCTGATCAAAAATGGAATACTCAAGGACATTTCACTTGTGTTTCCGTCCTGTACCACTTTTTCATTTAAGGTTGTAACAATTCTCAAATGGGTCGGATCTATACCAGTTACCACCCATGGTCCAATAGGTCCAAACGTATCAAAACCCTTTCCTCGTGTAAACTGCGGGTCTGTTTTAGTCAAATCTCTTGCCGTTACATCATTAAACACGGTATAACCAAAAACGTAGCTTAACGCTTCTTCTTCCGGAATGTTTCTACCGCTCTTACCGATTACTAAGGCAACTTCGCCTTCAAGCTCAACCTTGTTCGTTAAGTCAATTGGCGGCAAGCATATGGTTTCTTTGTCTGCAATGAGTGCAGATTGCGGTTTTAAGAAAAGAAAAGGTTCTTTTAGATTCGCCGTACCACCCGTTTCTTTAGCATGTCCGGCAAATGTCCAGCCAAAATTGACTACCTTTGACGGCTCTACAGGAATTAGAATTTTTACATCGCCAAGTGCAACTTTTGTCCCCTCATAGGAACATGTACCAGCAGCAATTTCTGCAAATTCATTGGCTAATTGAAAAATCGTTTCTCCCTCAATAACGCCATAATGTATGTTTCTATCGCTATCTTGATAGCGAACAATTCTCTTTGACTCTGTTACTATAGTATCATCAGCAATCGTTCCTTCTGCGGTGCCAATGCAAGAAACAGCTAAATGCTCTCCTGCTAACATTCCTTCATGATATTCTTTTTCCATTATAAATCTCTCCTCACTCTGTGCAAGAACATCTTTTACGACTCATATAGAGTGCTAGTTTCTGCACTTTTAGTATAGTACGATCCTAAATATAATGAAAATATCAATTAATCATGGTATGATAACTATAAGTTATTGACGGGGTGGAATAAAAAATGGATATAAGAGAATTAGAATATTTTGTTACTGTTTCTGAATTAAAGAATTTCACGGCGGCTGCTCATAAATTGCACATATCTCAGCCAGCTATCTCGAAAGCTATTCATAAGTTAGAGGAAGAACTAGGATTTCAGTTGCTGGACCGAACCCAAAAAAAAGTACTCCTAACAGAGGAAGGAGTCGTTTTCCTTAGTTTGGCAGAAGATATTTTGGCAAGAATGGCTGCTGCCCAAAACACCATGATTGAATATAAGAATTTGACGCGAGGCACATTTCGGATTGCGGTGCCGCCATTATTGGGAGCATATGTGTTTCCTCAGTTATTTGCAGATTTTAAGAAAAACTATCCCTCTCTTGAAATGTCCGTTATTGAAGACGGATCTTCGACAGCTGTTGATTTGGTACAACAGGAAGACGTACATGTAGGTCTTGTCATCTTACCGCCCACATTAACCGACCTTCATTCCCATTTAATTACTTCACAAGAAATCGTCGTTTGCCTTCCTACTGATCATCCTTTAAGCCGCCAATCCTTTTTGACCTTTGAACAACTAAAAGATGAACCCATCATACTCTACAATGAAGGTTTTGTCCTGCGAAGAATCATTTTGGATGAATATGCAAAATACGGTTTAGTTCCCAGGGTCGCACTCTCAACAAACCAATTTCAGACTATAAAAGCACTAGTAGCAAAAGGAGTGGGAATCTCTTTTTTACCAAAAAATTCAATAAAAGTCGTAAACCACGTCACAAAAATCCCTCTTCACCCCCACCTGTTCCTTGAAATGGGTCTCATTTGGAAACCAAATAAAATTTTACCTCTGGCTTGCAAAGCCTTTATCGATTTTGTAAATGAATTCGAATATGTGAAATAGCATAAACTCAACGACCCTGCACTGAAGTACAGGGGTTATTTTAGCGACTGGAAGTCGCATAATACGGCTAAAGCCGTTTAAAACTGGGATTGAAAATCCATTTGAAGACTAAAGTCTTTAAATGGGCTATTCTTCAACCTTAAATATTTCTTTTATATCTTGTTTTTCTTGATTCTCTATATATTGCTTTATCGTTTCTTCTGTTACCGTTCCAACTGTTCCACAAAAGTAGCCTGTTGCCCATAGATGCTGACCCCAATATCTTTTTTTAAGGACTGGAAACTCTTCTTGGATCAGCCTGGAGGAGCGACC
>JBEQCC010000186.1:0-5822 GCA_041639455.1 Pelosinus sp.
TGCTTTTAAGTATTTCATCTTTGGGGCGATACTGATAAAAAAATGTGGTTAATGCCTTATGAAAGGAAGTGGTATATTGCTGGAGGATGCTGGTATTTTATATTTGTGTGCAACACCCATTGGAAATTTGGAAGATATGACGTATCGAGCGGTGCGCGTATTAAGTGAAGTGGAAGTGATTGCTGCAGAAGATACGCGTCATACGAGGAAACTGCTCAGTCATTTTGATATTCATACTCGGTTGATTAGTTATCATGAACATAATAAGGTGACGAGAGGCCCGGAAATCATTGAGCGATTAATCACAGGAGAGAATGTAGCGATAGTGAGTGATGCTGGTTTACCGGGAATTTCTGATCCTGGATCTGACTTGGTGGAATTGGCGGTACAAGCAGGTATTCGGGTAGTGCCTCTGCCTGGTGCAAATGCGGCATTGTCCGCACTTGTATCTTCTGGCTTAGATACAACCTTATTTTCTTTTCTGGGCTTTTTGCCCAAAAATAAAAAAAAACGACGTGAATTATTGGTTAGTTTTGCAAACTCGCCTTATACAATGGTTTTCTATGAGTCACCCCATCGCTTAAAACAGACATTGGCGGAACTAAAGAACGCTTTTGGGGACCGCTCAGCGGTGGCAGCTAGGGAATTGACTAAAAAATTCGAAGAGTTTATTCGTGGTACGATAGAAAGTTTAGTAAATCATTTTGCTGAAAATGATCCTAGAGGGGAGTTTACCCTGATTGTGGGAGGTCACAAGACCGATCAAAGTCTTAAAGCAGATACGAATGAACAGGAACAGCTTTCTATTGAAGATGCTGTCATTGAATTAATGGAAGCTGGTGTGAATAAAAAAGAAGCCATTAAGACCATTGCCCAACAAAGAGGACTACCCAAACGAGAAGTCTATCAGGCAACATTAGAAATAGAGTAAAAGCTGCAAATATTGTTTATGCGAATTTATAAGTCTTTACATTTCTTCGCGTCTTCGCGATTGAAAAAGTTTTTTTCTAATTTTGGGCAAAAAAAAGAAGAGGTTATTTATAACCTCTTTAAATTCTTAAACAGCTTTTGTTACCATTGCATCCAGGCATTCTTTGCAGATGTTTTTATTTTTAAAGACAGTCACTTCATCCGCATTGCCACAGAAAACACATGAGCAAGCTGGTTCATATTTGCGTAAGATGATACGGTCGCTGTCTACATATATTTCTAGAGCGTCTTTTTCTTCAATGGAGAGTGTGCGGCGCAATTCAATTGGAATAACGACCCTACCAAGCTCGTCCACCTTTCTTACAATACCAGTTGATTTCATTATAATTTATTCTCCTCTCATTTCAACAACATTCGACAAAATATGTCCAACTAAATAATACCAAATTCTAATGACGTTGTCAACCTATTTTTACCATATCAGTAAATATGTTGTACGGTATTACAAAAATTCTTGTCAAAAAAAGGCGAATGGCGGCCAAACCTCTAGAATAGTTCGACATAAGTGTATATTCTTGGTAGAATAGGGACAAGAATAAAAAAGTATGATATTTTTATTTTTGTCGAATTATGACAGGGATTTCTGTCATGTTAATTATGGAAAGTACAATTATAAAAAGAACATCTTTTGTTACCAATTTAACATTATGGGGAGGCTTATTACAACCGTGGAAAAGAAACCATTTTATATTACAACGCCTATTTATTATCCGAGTGATCGCTTACATATCGGTCATGCTTATACAACAACCATTGCTGATGCGGCTGCCAGGTATAAAAGGCTGGCGGGATCAGAAGTGCTCTTTCTCACTGGATCAGATGAACATGGTCAAAAAATTCAGCGCAAAGCGGCAGAACAGAATGTGACACCGATTGCTTATGTTGATAAAATTGTTGATTCTTTTCAGCAATTATGGGAGAAATTGAATATTTCTCATGATGATTTTATTCGTACAACGCAGCAGCGTCATCATGATGTTGTGCAAGCTATTTTCCAGAAAATTTATGATAAAGGTGATATTTACAAAGCTGCTTATGAAGGCTGGTATTGTACGCCTTGCGAAACCTTCTGGATGGAACGGCAGGTTGTAGAGGGGAAGTGTCCTGACTGCGGACGACCAGTAGAAATGGTGCAGGAGGAAAGTTATTTTTTCCGCATGTCTAAATATCAAGACCGATTGCTTGCCCATATTGAAAGCAATCCTGATTTCATTCAGCCTGTATCCCGCCGTAATGAGATGTTGAATTTTATTAAGGGGGGGTTAGAGGACCTTTGTGTTTCTCGTACAACCTTTGACTGGGGGATTCCTGTACCTTTTGATACCAAGCATGTCGTATATGTATGGTTTGATGCCTTAACCAACTATATTACTGCTGCAGGCTATCTAGACGATCGGGAGAAATTTGCTAAGTTTTGGCCAGCTGACATTCATTTAGTCGGAAAGGAAATTGTACGTTTTCATAGTATTATCTGGCCGATTATCTTAATGGCTTTGGATCTTGAAATACCGGCAAAGGTATATGGACACGGCTGGTTAATCATGGAAGGCGACAAAATGTCCAAATCCAAAGGCAATGTAATTGATCCGGTTGCCCTAATTGAAGAGTTTGGTCCAGATGCAATTCGTTATTTCTTGCTGAGAGAGATCAATTTAGGAATGGATGGGAATTTCTCCAGAGAAGCTCTTATTAATCGAATTAATGCTGATCTGGCAAATGACTTAGGAAACTTATTGCATAGGACGTTAAACATGATTGGCCGTTTTAATGGCGGTATGATTAAAGCAGCTGGTGATGCAGAAGAACTAGATCATCAGTTGGCACAATTAGTACAGAACACCGTTATCCAATATGAAAAATTTATGGATGTTATGGATATTAATGCAGCAATCAAAGTCGTTTGGGCATTGATCAGCCGTACCAATAAATATATTGATGAAACGGCTCCCTGGGCATTAGCTAAGGATGAGGCGAAGCATCCCCGTCTTAATACGGTGCTGTATAATCTGGCAGAGACGCTGCGAATTATAGCAATTTTGATTACGCCTTTTATGCCGGTTACAGGACCAAAGGTCTGGGGGCAGTTGGGGTTAACCACTGATTTTAAAGCTGTTACCTTAGAAGATGTTAAGGGTTGGGGAAAACTACCCTCAGGCATTGTCGTATCCAAACCTGAACCTATCTTCCCTCGGATTGAAGATAAGGTTGTTGAAACTGCAACAGAAGTGAAGGCGGCAGACCAGGTCAAGCAGCAGTCAGCAGCGGTAGCTGATGTGAATAGCCCTGAAATCAGCATTGATGAATTTGCAAAGATGGATATTAGAGTCGTCACCGTACTAGCAGCCGAAAAAGTGGAAAAGGCTGATAAGCTCTTAAAATTGACGGTGGACTTGGGCACTGAGCAGCGCACGATTGTTTCAGGCATTGCTAAGCATTACACATCAGAAGAATTAGTAGGTCAGAATGTAGTCATGATTATTAACTTAAAGCCAGCGAAAATTCGCGGTATCGAATCTCGTGGCATGGTTTTAGCGGCTTCTTGTGATGATCAATTAAAAGTAGTCACCGTTCCCGGAATGCCTGCCGGCAGCAAGGTCAAATAAGATTACATAAGAAAGCGCCTGCTATAGGCGCTTTCTTATGTAATAGGATAAAAAGTAAAGGAGTGTTAATCATGTTATTTGATTCTCATGCACATATTGATGATGAAAAATTTGATAGTGATCGTGAAGAAGTAATCCAAAGAGCGATTGACAATGGTGTGACAGGAATTATTAATGTTGGGGCCTCTATGGAATCTTCTGCTCGCTCCATTGCCCTGGCAGAAAAATATGAGGGTATCTATGCTGCTGTTGGTATTCATCCTCATGACGCTAAAGATGCTTTAGATACAGATTATGAACAATTAATCCGTTGGGCTGCTATTGATAAAGTCGTTGCCATTGGAGAAATTGGTCTGGATTATTATTATGATTTTTCACCGCGAGAGGTACAGCGTTCCGTATTTATCCGTCAGCTTGATGTAGCTCGTCAAACAAATATGCCTTTTATTATTCATGATCGGGATGCCCATGGTGATTTATTGGAGATTTTAAAGAAAGAAGCCAAAGGCTTAAAAGGTGTGTTGCACTGTTTTTCAGGGAGCTTGGAGATGGCAAATGAAGTCATAAAGATGGGTTTATATATTTCCATAGCTGGTCCTGTTACTTTTAAAAATGCGGCAAAACTTCCAGAAATTGTAGCCAAAGTGCCGTTGGAATATTTATTGGTAGAAACAGATTCCCCGTATTTAACACCCCAGCCATATCGAGGCAAACGTAACGAGCCAGCTTATGTAAAATTGGTGGCTGAGCAGGTTGCCAAATTACGTGGTATTGAGATGGACTCTTTGGCAAAAGCTACGAGTGAAAATGCAAAAAAAATATTTGGAATATCCTAAGAATAACAAAATATATTAACCTATGGGAGAGTATTTTTAATAAAAGATATTCTCTTTATTTTTTTGTAAATTTTAAGGAAAGGATATTGTAGTTTTATTTTCTCTTCAGGAGGACTGACGTCAGGAAATACGTTGGGTTCAAAATATTGACAAGTATATGACGCAGGAGGTATAAAGAAGGATGTTTTGGTAAATAATCTAAGAAAATTAAGAAAAAAACTAGACAATGCGAATAAGTCATGGTATAATGTTCAAACGTTTGAAAAGGAGGTATTTTATGACTTATGTTGAGTTAAAAAAAGTGTTTTTTCGACAAAAAATGCTACCCCTATTTCTCGCGCTATTCACTGTTTTATTGGTGGCGACAGGGTTCATGTTTGCCAACAAAAAAGTAAACATTGCCGTTGACGGCACTACCATAATGATTAGCACACTACATAGCAAACCTCAAGATGTTTTAGTACAGGCTGGAGTTAATTTAGGTCCCAATGATGAATATCGTTTGTCGACCAAGAACTTAACGGATGGTAGTACCATTTCTGTTTATCGGGCTGTACCTGTTACGGTAACCTATCAGGGAAAAACTGAGGTGATCGTGACGGGGAAACCTACAGTGGGGGAATTGGCAGAGAGCTTAGGAATGAATATGGAAAGTACTAAACTGGTGCCAGAGGGGCAAAGTAAAATAGAAGCAGATATGTTTATTCAAGGCATTACGCTAACCCAGAAAGAGGTCGAGCGTGATGTGGTAGAGAAATTTACTGTCATAAGGCAACCGGACTCAACCTTGGAAAAGGGGGTTGAGAGGGTAATTGAAGAAGGGCAGGATGGTGTAAAAACGATTGTTGCTCGTATTCATTATGCTGATGGTGTGGAAGTAAGTGCGGAGCAACTGAGTGAAAAAATAAAAGAGCCGCCAAAACCACAGGTTGTTTATGTCGGTACACGTGATGTGGTTGATACATCACGTGGAGCGATGCGATTTAGTCGAGTAATGGAAATGGAAGCCAGTGCGTATCTGCCAACAGATGGCTCTGTTGATGGAATAACCGCTACTGGTGTGCCAGCTCGTCGCGGTATCGTAGCCGTTGATCCTGATGTTATACCCCTGGGAACCAGAGTGTATGTCCAGGGATATGGCTTAGCTACGGCTGCTGATGTTGGTGGTGCAATTGTTGGGAATCGGATCGATTTGTGTATGGAAAATGCCAGTGAAGCCTGGAAATTTGGTAGAAGATCAGTAAAAGTTTATATTCTTGACTAACAGGGGGTATACTCCCTGTTCTTTTTTTGATACTATAATATGGATACTTTTAAGTATCAGTACCTTATCAGCCCTAAATCAGTGAATACTGACGGTCTATTTTCCGCACCCCTTCGTTGTCGTCGGTCG
>JBEQCC010000187.1:0-5787 GCA_041639455.1 Pelosinus sp.
TAGTCCCTTTCATTGCTGAAAGTATTTCGTTTGGTTTTCTTGTGCCGGGAACTGGTTTAATTTTTGACATTTGATGAATAGGCTCATCAAGTCCTGAAAGTATTTTCTTTAACTTATCTGTATTATGCGTATCAATTTCTTCAATATCACCAGTCCCTGAGTTGTACCCAATAATTTTTTCTTGTCTGTCTTCTAATATTAGTTTTTTTATTAATCTACTCTCACCATAAAAGGGTTGTATTTCAATAGTATTTGGATAATTTTTTTCAATGAATTTACGTACATCTCTTGCATGTTGCCATTCAATTTGATTCCACAAGATTCCTGCCATCGGGTATGTAATATGCCTCCCCATATTATCCCACTTATCAATAAGTTCTCCGACTTCTTCATAGGAAGGTAGTTCTTTATCGGGATCCATTGCGATACGTTTAGAAATATATTTGTCAATCTTCCAATCGCGGGGTTCAGGGTCTTTTGCCATCACAAACACTCCCATCAATATTACTATCATCAAAAGGCATAAAATCAATACAAATTTCACTATCCTCTTAAATCCTTATTTATATAATCTGTCATGAATACGATTGGCAATTACCTTAGGCCACATTATAAGTGATATAGTGTCAGAAGGATGCTTTATTGTTTCACGTATCCAACTACGTTTTAATCCCTTACTTAGATGGTATTGTTTATCAGCGGCCCATAATTCCATAACTTTTCTTAACTCTTCATTTGATGCTTTTATCCCATTATTTAAATTTAAAAAATATATACCAAAATCGTCCCCTTGTTGCTCCCATTCAACTACATAACTCCAAATTCTATTTCTTTCAAATTCAATCCACAACGCTTGTCTACCGCGTTTTTTACCCTCCTCATATACTGGTGCCCATTTTGAATAATGAGTTCCCCATGTTGATAAATAGGTAAGAGGAAATGTAGAGGTTTTAAATTCGGTAGTCCGTTCACCAGTCTCAACAACTACTACACTACCAAAGGTAGTTCATGGCATCCACATAAAAATTTACGGCTTCCTTAGTCTTCATTACGGCATTAGGAGTTAATTAACCTTGTACTTATTTTCCAGATTGTTTATGAATACGCTCCTGTAGGTGCTGATCAATGTCGGTCATAGCTGCATCTAATCGCAAGGATTTGCCCTGCCGAACTTCAGCTTCGGAGCGTAGAAGATTTTCAGACATGCTGATTTTTGCTGATATTTTTTCGTAATGACTACTACTCATAATAACCATGTGATTGTATCCATTTTTAGTAAGATGGACAGGCGTATCTTGGCCAATCACAAAGGCTTCTACATCTGCCATTCTTTTCGACAATTCACTAATAGGGCGTATAATCGTTTTAATCATGGTTCCACCTTCTTTACTAATTTATCTCTATTATATCTACATTTCGGAAAATATAAAGATACTTTTCCGAAATATGGGCATTTAATGTCTTAATTTCATGAAGTAGTCTTAATAAATTAATAAATATATAAAACCTCACTTTGTACAATGATAGTCACAAAATGAGGTTTAGAAACTTTAACTGGCCTGGGATTATTAATTATTTCATGATATCAAGTAAGACCTTAATAGCTAATGCAGAAAGGATCGCTATAAAAAAGCTAATCGCTGTTCCCATAAAATAATATTCGCCTTGCTCCGGATTGTCTTTATCTTCCACAAAGACTTTTCGTGCAGCGCCTTTAATTGCGAATATAATACCTATTGCAGTATATTGATTGAAAAGTGCTAAAGTTATTACTATCAGCCTTTCAACAATACCAATATGGGCACTTAGTGGGCTGGAAGCAGCTTTAAGATTGCAAAATGTCTTTTTACATATCTCTTGAATGATAATTCGACCAGCAAAAACTCCAAACGAGTATCCAGCAAGATAAATCCAAATGCTACTATTTGAATATGTCTTGACTACATCCCCCCAAATTAACTTCCCATCTAAGATCCCAAATCCAACCGGTACAATCACTAGGCTCCCCAAGTGAATCATTTGATCAACTATAAATAGCCATAGTGAGTCTGAAAAATATCTTTTAATATAATCAATTAAGTGAACAATAGCAATAACAGCTAAACAATAAAATAATTTCGATGACCAATAATCTATTGTACATACAGATAAACTTAAAAAGATAATAAGTATATGTAGCATCAAACATTTAAAGTCTTTTAATTTGTTAACTGCAAGTTGAGAACTTTGAAAGATGAAATCGCCTATTATATGCCCAACAAATAACCGAATAATTAATTCCACTGGTTCACTTCCTTTTAATACGAGCTTCCCTATCTAATACTTGGATTGCTGCATTGCCATGCGGAAGATCCGCCAATATCCATTGATGTGTCTTAAGATAATGCTTATAAGCGTAAAAAAGTGCCAATGCATTATGTACAACCATAAAAGAACGATTAATTGGTTTAATTTTCTTCATTTCTCGTTCATGGTGAGTGCAAAGAGCACCGTCAGGATTAATGTGCCAATGTTCGCAAGGGATTTTTTCCCATTTTATGCGATTGTCAATATCATAAACTTTAATAGTTTCTAACGGAAATAGTTGAGGATATTCAATCTTTATTCGTAAAGAATATTGCTCTTGAAATTCTTTACGAAAGTCTTTGTATATATCAGCCATAACTAACCCTACAGCTGTAGGGTTAGTTATGGCATCAATTACTTCAAGACCTGGAAATCTCTTTTTGAGACGGCTAAAATCATCTTTTATATCTTCGTATTGGGTTCCCATGCGGTCTCACAGTCCTTTCAATTCCATCAATAGCTGCAACTCGTGAAGCAGTAAGTATATTAACTGAAGCATAATCGGCCACCTTATTTATTTCTTCTTGTTCTGCAACCTTTGTTTCGAATTCATCTTGAGAAATTGTTGTTTTGTAATAACCTGTAGTTGATATTGGGGTTAAGCTATTCAAAATTACTTGAGATTTATCTGACTCATCTTTTAATTCGTCAACTTTCTCCTTAAACTCTTTGGTAACAGCGATTTCCTGATCATCTGCATGTTCATCTTCAGCTTTATCGCCTTTAGCAGCTGTAAAGCCAAGAACAATATTGTCTTTATAACTTCTTAGACCTAACCGGGTCGCATAATATTCGCCATAACACAGTCCAATACCAATTTTAAGTTTTTTATTACCAAGCTCTTCACTATATGTGTCACTTATGGCATTAATTTTATTTTTTAATATTAAAGCTGCTTCAAACATTCTTATAATATCTAGTTGTGGTTCATCAGTAAAGCTATTAAATATGGCGACAATTCTGTCTCCTTGGAACTGAACTCTAACCCCATCTTTTTCTTCAATCGCAGCGTCAAACTCTTTATATACTTCTTTTAAAACAAGCGACAGATTGTCCAAATTATTTCCAGATACATTGAACAGTTTTGTAAATCCTCGCAGATCACCATAAAGAATACCAGCAGTTATCTGTTTATTTTTCTTTCTGCTTAACCTGCTAAAATTGATTTTAGATGTTGCATCTTCAAAAGTCATGTCGCTAAGATTGAGGCTATTAGCAGTTTTATTACATTCTTCTTTCAAAGAATCCATCAGTTTTGTAACTTTTTCAGATACCGTCAAATCGGTATAAGCTGCACTATAGATCGAAGGATTCCCCTTTAGCTTTTCTTGAATTTCTTTTAACTTATCCTCATCAAGCAACTTAAAGTGTTCTTTTTCATCTTTAGGCAACTTCTTTCGAGCTTCATCAGTAATATAAATGGTCTTATTACCAGCAAAATTAGTTATTTTAGCAGAAACGTTTGCAACAGGGCCAATAGTCGTAAATTCATCAAGGTCGTCAATATCGTGCTTATAGAATTCACCATAATCAACACCAGCTTGAAACTTAAATTTAGTATATGACGAGTATTTTGAAATTTCGTTAAATACATCATAACTGAATTTAAAGAGAGCAACGTTGATATCAAGAACACGCTGATTAAAATCCGTATCACTTTCATCATCTAATTGTTCAATGTAAATATGTGCTCGACCATAAGTAAATTTTTCAACATTTGCATCAAAATGATTGGCGACTTTTGTTATTCCTTCGAAATAAGTATGAAGCCGATGTATGCTCCTCTTTAACTCTTCATTCTTACTTTCTTCGCCTTTTATAATGTCGCCAATATTAAAAACATTGATATATAAATGTAGCCCTTTTGTTTTATCCATTGAGAGCTTCCTCCGTTTTTTTATATTTTTTTGATTTATGAGAAGGTATTCGCGATCTTTTCGCGAATAGTTTTTAAAATGTTGGATATACTTCTAATTGTTATTTAGACATTAACTTCAAAAAGGGCAGACTACCCCTACTGTAGTAAAATAATGTCATTGAGAGAGGCATTATTAGTAGTTACGAATTCAATAATATGTCATCACCGAAAGTACAGTTGCAGCTGTACTTTTAGTGTTATAAAGGGAAAGTATAAACGTCACTATCACATCCTTTATAGAAATCTGTATAAATAGAATTTGCTATTGTTGAAGGTGTTTTGGAAAACATTAATCAATATATTGTTATGAACAGCAAACTCTTTACTATATATTGTACTAGCTGTTGGAATTATTTTCAACAAAAAAAAACAAACAATTGTTTGTTTTTTTGTTTTGATTAAAAAATTATAAGTAATAAATATTAATTTTACCCAAGCACTCCGGTCGACTTCAACTTACTTAAATTGACTGGTTTACCCCTAAGAAATTGCTCTTTTTATGTTAAGCGGGGTTTAACAAAATAAGGAATATATCCTAAATTTCAATTATTCTTGTAAATTGCATTTAATTTTAATAAATTATCTGAAACTTCATTTTTTTGTTCTTTGATTAGTTCTAGAACACCAGTTTCTTAAGAGTTTTCTCAAGCCTTTTATTGTCCTGTAACCATTTTTCTTGTGAATCTTTAGATCCTAAATATTAATGACAAGCCCAGATCTCTCCATAGTCTTTATGAATTCCGGATCAGTAATCAAATAGGATTAACGAAAGCGATATGATGATCATCTGTTTTCATATTTATACTTCAAATCAGCTCCGTAGATTAACTCATGCTCACTTTTTTTTATGCTCACCTCCACTTAAGCTTGTACCATCTAGTTTTATACCCTTTTTTTAGTATCCGGTTAGGTGTTTTTCCGGTTTTTCCATGTCGCTACCAAGCTTTGCAAAGATTTTATTATAGGATACGCCAACCGAACCTGTTAGTCCTAATTCATCTCGCAAGCGCTGCCGGATTTGACTTACAATGTCTTGCCCAGTACCAAATAGTTTCTCTGTTCCAGAGACACCAAGCCAAGATTCATCAATTCCATAAGGCTCAATTTGATCACTATAATCAGCATAAATGTCTCGCGCTAACCTTGAAAAACGTAAATACTTTTGAAAATCAGCTCGTACCAACACTAAGCCAGGACACTTTTGTTTTGCCTCCCAAATCGCTTCTCCTGTCTTTACTCCAAGGTTCTTAGCAATATAATTTTTGGCAAGAATGATGCCACGACGTGCTTCTGCATCACCGCATACAATCACAGGCTTATCACAAATCTCAGATTATATAAGCACTCTACACTCGCGTAATAATTATTTAGATCAACATGTAGAATTGTACGACTCATGATAAATTCACCATCTACAAATAGAACATATGTGCTTAGCAATGGCTGCAAGATAATTTCAACACCGGTGATGCCAATGGTATAGCCATCCGGAGTAGCGTTAGCCAATTCATTCCAGGCTACGG
>JBEQCC010000188.1:0-5757 GCA_041639455.1 Pelosinus sp.
TAATACGCCATGTACGATATACAAAAAATAAGAGAAGATTTTCCGATATTAGATCGGGAGGTGTATGGAAAGCCGCTTATTTATCTGGATAATGGGGCTACCACTCAGAAACCGCGCCAAGTGGTTGAAGCCATAACCGATGAATATTATTCGGTCAATGCCAATGTGCATCGTGGTGTGCATTTCCTGTCTCAGCAGGCTACCGAGTTGCATGAAGCTTCTCGTGAGACTGTACGTCGTTTTATCAATGCACGCAGTAGCAATGAAATCGTGTTTACACGGGGCACGACGGAGAGTATCAACCTGTTGGCTTCTTCTTTTGCCGACAGTCAGATGAAGGAAGGCGATGAAGTGATTGTTTCTGTCATGGAGCATCATAGCAATATTGTACCTTGGCAGCAGGTGGCGAAAGCGAAGGGAGCTACGTTGCAATATTTGTATGTGAATGAAGCAGGCATTCTAACGGATGAGGAAATCGAAAAGAAAATTAGCAGCAAAACCAAAATCGTAGCAGTTACCCAAGTGTCAAATGTGCTTGGTATTATCAACCCCATTAAAAAGATTGTGCATAAGGCGCATAGCGTGGGGGCTGTTGTGATTGTTGACGGTGCACAAAGTGTACCTCACTTTGCCGTGGATGTAAGGGCATTGGACGTTGATTTCTTAGTCTTCTCAGGACATAAGATGCTGGCTCCGATGGGAGTTGGCGTGTTATACGGTAAAGAGCATTTGTTGGATAAAATGCCGCCTTTCTTAAGCGGCGGGGATATGATTGAGTATGTGTGGGAGCAGGATACTTCTTTTGCACCACTGCCAGCTAAATTTGAAGCGGGAACTCAAAATGTGGGAGGAGTTTTAGGACTGTCAGCAGCCATAGACTATATTGAGAAGGTCGGTTTTTCCAATATAGAACAGATTGAAGAAAACTTAATTCATTATGCGATACCGAAGCTTCAACAGCTTCCTTTTATTACTCTTTATGGATGTGATGATCTTTCGAAAAAGACCGGGGTAATATCTTTTAATGTAAAGGATATTCATCCTCATGATGTATCCTCCATTTTGGATGCCGATGGGGTTGCTATACGAGCCGGTCATCATTGTGCCCATCCCTTGATGCAATATCTTGGAGTGAATGCAACGTGTCGTGCTAGTTTTTATTTTTATAATACACGTGAAGATGTAGATGCATTGATAAATGCCCTAGGACGTGTCAGGGGAGTGCTTGGTTATGGATCTTAGTGAAATTTATACGGAAATTATTGCAGAGCATAATAAATCAAAGCGAAACAAAAAACAGCTGGAAAATCCTACGGTGATCCTAAAGGGCAGAAATCCAAGCTGCGGTGATGAAATAGAACTCGTATTAAAGCTAGAGAAGGATATCATCCAAGATGCATCGTTTACGGGGATTGGCTGTGCGATTTCTCAAGCTTCTACATCGATGATGATTGACTTGATTCGCGGGCAGACCATTGAAAAAGCACAATGTCTGATTGATACCTTTCTAGGCATGATTAAACGGGAGATCACGGAAGAGGATCAATTGGAAATATTAGATGAGGCAGTTGCCTTACAGAATATTTCCAATATGCCCGCCAGAGTGAAATGTGCCGTTTTATCATGGCATACATTGGAAAGTGCGATTACAGCGGAAGAAGGAAGAACAAGTGAAAGCAGTCAATCATCCCATTGATTGACTGCAAGATATAAAAAGAAAGACTCATCGTCAGATGAGTCTTTCTTTGGTATACGCAGAGAGAAAAATTTGTTTTTATTTTTTCTCAGTGTTCTCTGTGACGCTGTGGTTTCTTTTCCTTGCGTCTTCGCGGTTCAAATGATTTTTTTGGTTTAAAGACGCCAGTTTTTTTCTTATTCTTTTCCTGGTGAATGGCTGGTGTAATTGGTTGTATAAAAGACAGAAAGCTGTGTTAAGCTAACAAGGGGGATACGATGAACAAACATAAACTTCTACTGCTTTGTGGTTTGCTGAGCATCATTTTGTTAGTAACGTCTTGTACTCCTGCGAAAAAACCAGAAACCCAGGTAGTTCCTGAGATCGGGGAGGAGATCACTCCAACTGATAATGATAAATATAAGAGGGGACATAATATTCCTGGAAAGTTATATTGGGCCGGCAGTGCAGATGATAAAAAGATCGCCTTGACCTTTGATGATGGACCAGAGAATGACTGGACGCCCAAGATTCTGGCAATTTTAAAAGAAAAGGACATAAAGGCAACTTTCTTTGTGATTGGCAGACAAGCTCAAGTATATCCAGATATGTTAAAGAAAATTGATGAAGAAGGACATATCATTGGTAATCATACCTTTAATCATGCTGACTTAACAAAGCTGGATGCCCCAAGCGTAGCAAAAGAAATCGCAGAATGTGCGCTTGTAATCAGTCGCATTATTGGGAAAACACCTACACTAGTAAGGCCGCCCTTTGGTTTTCATAACGAAATAGCAGATACTGCAATTTATTCCAGGGATAATAAGATTATTTTGTGGTCTTTGGATACAAATGACTGGCAGGGGCCAGATGCTGCAACTGTTAAGGGGCGGGTAGTGCCTAAAATGAAAAATGGCTATATCATTTTACAGCACAATGGGGTCAATCCTCATTTAGGCGGCAGCGTAGAAGCCTTACCAATTATGATTGAAGAATTAAAAAAGCAAGGATATGCATTTGTTACCATTCCAGAATTATTAGAACTTCAGCCTTATGAAAAATAAGATGCAGCAGAATACCTTTAAGATAAGGGGTTCTGCTGTTTTATTCATAATGAGGAATCGATTGTTTGCATAAAAGATAGAAATGTGTGTTAATATAAAGATATATTATGTGTGTTGCCTTATTAACTAGGGTGTGTCTGAAAACTAGCGGAATGGTCGATGACGAGTAATTTTTGTGCCAGACGAGGTAAAACTTCGCAGGAATAATGGTTCTTATTTCAAAAAGTTTTAACGAAGTATGGCGCAAAAAGCGCCGTCAGTGGCCGTTTTGATAGTTTTCAGACACGCCCTAGGATAGTTGTTACATCGTATATTGAATGTTACAATAAGAAAAATATACCTTTTAAGTTTATTACGCGATAGATGCTGACTTTTTATTTCAAGGTAAAAGGATAGGATTATGAAAAATCTTTGAGTGTTGATGAGGTAAAAATGAGGGGAGTGAAACGTAGTGATTTCTATCTCGTTTGATAGGAATTAGCTAGGGAAAATGATGGATCATACAATGCTGGAAAAATATGCACGTCTTATTGTAAAAACAGGAGTTAATATTCAAAAAGATCAAACCTTGGTAATTGCTTCGCCCATCGAATGTGCTTTTTTTACCAGGATGATAGCCCAGTATGCTTATGAAGAGGGCGCAAGGGATGTTGTTGTTGCCTGGAAAGATGAGTTATTGTCTAAGATTCGGTTCCTGCAGGCACCGGAAGAGGTGTTTGAGGAGTTTCCAGAGTGGCAGAAGGATTTTTATTTGTCATATATAAAACAAGGAGCGGCTTTTGTCAGCATTGCCGCATCTGATCCTGAACTTCTCAAGGATGTGAATCCTGGAAGATTAGTAAAGGTGCAGAAAGCCAGTAACACGGCATTAAAAGAATATAGAGAAAGATTGATGAGCAATAAAAATACCTGGTGTGTTGTATCCATTCCAACTAAATCTTGGGCTCAAAAAGTTTTTCCTGAATTATCAGAGGATGAAGCGGTTGCTAAGCTCTGGGATGCTATTCTTAAAACGGTGAGAGTCGATACACAAGATCCAGTTGCAGCTTGGGAAGAGCATAAGGAAAATTTAAAGAAAAGTTCAGATTTCTTAAATTCGAATCAATTTCAGTATCTTAAGTATAAAAATTCGTTAGGTACGGATTTGAGAATCGAACTTCCTAAGAATCATATATGGCTTGGCGGTTCGGAATACACTCCGGAAGGATTGGAATTTGTCGCTAATATGCCAACAGAAGAAGTATTTACATTGCCTAAAAAAACAGGTATTCAAGGTACCGTTGTGAGCTCAAAGCCATTAAATTATAATGGTAACGTCATTGATCATTTTTCTCTTACGTTTAAAGATGGGAAGATCGTTGACTTTACTGCTGAGCAGGGGTATGCGATCCTAAAAGGACTGATTGAGACCGACGAGGGTTCTTATTATCTTGGTGAAGTGGCTTTGGTGCCTTACAATTCACCAATCTCCAATTCCAACATTCTGTATTTTAATACGTTATTCGATGAAAACGCTTCATGCCACTTGGCTATAGGAAAGGCGTATCCTGTATGCATTAAAGATGGTGAGAATTTGGCAAAAAAAGAATTAGAAGCATTAGGTGTTAATGATTCTTTGGTACATGTAGATTTTATGATCGGAACCAAGGATCTTGAAATCATTGGAACAACAGCAGCAGGGAAAGAAATACCCGTATTTAAAAATGGGGACTTTGCTTTCTGAAAATAGTAAGTAATTAATAGCATTTAAGCGGAATGTGACCGCCTTCTCAGCTGAGAAGGCGGTCATATTCCGCTTAGTTTGCTGTTATTCAAAGAATATACTTGTACGAACGCTTTGAGTGCTTTACTGCTCAAGTTGAACAGTATAGGCGGGACCGATGTTTGATGCAATGCTTTGAGTCGTTTTGGAGATAATATTATCTTGGCCATTGCTACGACTAGGCTGGCTTTCCTGTGTTAGATGGAGTGTAGTTTGCATTTTTTCTAATTGTTGTTGAAGTTGATGAATTTGTTTTTTTTGCTGCATCATCTGTGCTTTGTAATTTTGCAATTTCAGATGAAAGGATTTGTTTCTGACGCATTAAAATTGTGGGATCACTTTGAGACTAACATCGTATTGTCTGTGTCGCTTTTTTCTTTAGATGATGCTTTGTTAATTATTTTAAAAATCATTTTTATTGCTTTTCTAAAGAACGTAAAATTTCAAATGGGAATCACTCCTAGCTTGATTTGTTTATCTCTTGACGTTGAACATCCTGCAGATATTATTCTTGATCTTAAGCAAGCCATGAAGTAAGATAAGAAAATAAGAATAGTGGAGGCATTGTTAATTAACATCAACAATGCTTCTTTATTTTCATGAAGCAAGTAAGCAGCAGGCTTTGAAGCGGGAAGTTCGTCATCATGTATTGATAACTTCTATGTAGCATATTGATATGAATGCAGCATCAATCCTAATCCTATATATTTACAGATTCAGAGTTGAGACTGTACTAACAGGAGGAAATCGACGCGTGATAAAAAGACTCATTTTCTTATTTTTGGGATTATTTCTTTTTGCTCTTGGAATTGTAATGACCATTAAGAGCAATTTGGGAACATCACCATGGGATGCTCTTCATCTGGGACTAATTCGCTATCTTCCGTTGACCTTAGGGCAAGTATCCCAGTTAACAGGAATCTTAGTGATTGTTGTCAGTTACTTTTTAGGAATGAAGCCAGGCTGGGGTACCATTGCTAATATGTATTTCATCGGTTTTTTTATCGATGTGATTATGGATAATAAGTGGATTCCTGATACTGCTTATTGGTTATTCCAAATCGGGCTCTTACTGGCAGGTATTTTAATTATTGGCTGGGGAAGTTTTTTTTATCTTTCTGCTGCTCTGGGGGCCGGTCCTAGAGATAGCTTCATGGTGGGAGCGGTTACTAAAACAGGTTATCCATTGTGGAAAGTTAGAACTGTCATTGAAAGTAGTATTGCAATTTTAGGCTACTTTCTAGGAGGACCGATTG
>JBEQCC010000189.1:0-5749 GCA_041639455.1 Pelosinus sp.
AGTAAAAATTACTGAATGACCAAGCTGGCCAGCGGTCATATTATTGTAGGCAAGGATGCCACAATTTAAATTCAAGGAGGAAATTATAATGAGTGTAGTGAATACTAATATCGCATCTTTAAATTCTTGGAGAAATCTTCAACTTAGCCAAAACAGCATGAATAGTTCTTTGGAAAAATTGTCTTCCGGTAAAAAAATCAACAGAGCTGCTGACGATGCATCAGGACTTGCAATCAGTGAAAAAATGACTGCCCAAATTAACGGCTTGGATCAAGCAGCACAAAATTCACAAAATGGTATTTCTTTGATTCAAACGGCTGAAGGTGCATTGAACGAAACAACTTCTATTCTTCAACGTATGCGTACACTGGCAATTGCTTCAAGAAATGATACGAATACAAATTCGGATCGTTCAGAAACCCAAAAAGAAGTGAAACAACTGCTTGCGGAAGTTCAACGTATTGCTACTGATACTGAATTTAATACTAAAAAATTGATCAATGGTTCCGCAAATACTACTGCTCTTATTTTCCAAATTGGTGCCAATGCAGGGCAAACAATTTCCGTGAAAATCGCCAATATGCAAACAAGTGCAGGTGCTTTGGCAGTTAGTGGTGTTAGCCTTAGTAGTGGAGCAAAAGCTGCTCAGGCGATTTCTACTATTAGTAAAGCTCTAAGTAAAGTTGCCAGTACTCGTGCTGATTTGGGTGCTGTTCAAAACCGCTTAACTCATACTGTGAATAACTTGCAAGTGGCATCTGAAAATCTCAGCGCTGCTCGCTCGAATCTGCAAGATACTGATATGGCGAGAGAAATGGCTAACTACAGCAAACAACAAGTGCTGATTCAATCCGGTACTGCCATGCTTGCACAAGCTAATCAATCCTCACAATCAGTTCTTAAATTATTACAGTAATCATAGTTATTCCGAGTTTAAACCGGCCGGCGATATGCCGGTCGGTTTTTAATAATAAAGGAAGGGTTGCCAAATGAAGATAGATGCGGTTAACTCACCTGTAATGATGCAGAATGTAGAGAATAGAACGAATAACGAACAAGTTTCTACAATTAAAAAAGATACAGATAAACTCCCAGGTGAGATCAATTCGTCCAAATTGCAAGAGGCAGTGGATAAACTAAATAAGAAAAGCGAAGAAACAAATTATGCTGTTCAATTTGCTGTTTACAAAGATACGAATCGTATCATAGTGCAAGTCGTGGATAAAACCACGAAAGAAGTTGTTTCCACCTATCCTCCTAAGCAGATTCTGGAGATGGCGAGAATGGTGGATCAAGAATTTAAGGTACTTGATAAAAAAATTTAGGAAGAAGGTGAAAATATATGGCGACTTCATCCCTTTCATTGTCTACGGCAACATCCTCCTCTCTTGGTACAAATCGTATGAATAATACTATTGGAGGTATTGATGTTGACGCTCTGGTAAGTGCGACAATCCAGGCAAAAAGCTTGCCGATTGTTTTGCTCCAAAATAAAAATTCTCGCCTGCAAGCGCAGATGAATGATTATAAAACAATTAGATCATCTTTGCTTAATTTGCAGTATGCAGTTACAGATTTGACTTACGCGAGTGCCTTTACAGGTAGGAAGGCATCCTCTACCGATGAAAAAGTAGTTACTGCCAGCGCTCAAAACGGAAGCACGAATGGCAGTTATGTGATTACTGTTGGATCTACGGCTACGGTTACAAGCAATACGAGTTCTATTCTTGGAAATGCTGGGCGTAAGTCCTATGCTGCGGGGACGCAAGCTTATGATTCGGGAACTGCTGTTACGACTGGTGTATTAACTATCAATGGGGTAGGAATCGGTGTAGCTGCAGGGGAAAACATTTCGACGATAGTGAATCGCATTAATGCTTCATCCGCAGGTGTCACCGCTTCTGTAGGGGCGGATAACAAAGTTACAATTACGCAGAATACTGCAGGTCCAACAATGGTTATTAATGGAGATACTAGTGGTTTCTTAACGAATGCTGGTATCGCACAGGGGAATGGAACTGCTGGCAATGTTGATACTAGTGCTGGTAAAAAGGCGTATGTAACAGGGACTTTCAATCTGGCTAATCTTAATACACCGATTGGGACAACGTCTGCCATTAAAGCGGGTACATTTTACATTAATGACAAGCCTATCGAAGTAAAAACGACGGATACGATCAATACGATAGTGAATAAAATTACAGCATCCAGTGCGGGTGTAAAAGCTACTGTAGATGCAGGTGGTCAGATTACCCTCACGCAAAACACAGCGGGAAAAGACAATAAGATTACCTTAGGATCGGAAGGTACTACTAATTTTTTCACTGCTGCCGGTATAACGCAAGGGAATGTAACTCCGGGAGTTAATTCCGATGGATCGAGTGTATTGAATGATGTTTTCACGGGTGCTAATGCAATTACGGGTGGATATTTTTCTATTAATGGGACCTTTTTCTCTGTGGACCCAACAAAAGATACTATTGATACTATTGTCAACAAAATTAACAGTTCAACTACGGCTGGTGTCACGGCTTTCTATAATCCTAATACTGGTTCAATATCGTTGACCTCGCAAACAGCTGGTGCGAAGGATATTACGTTGGGAACCGCTGCAGATGATGATTCTAACTTCTTGCAAAAAATTGGATTAGTGCAGGGGAATCAAGTAACTGGCAAAGATGCCTCAGTGACTGTAAATGGTTTATCGGTAACCCCTGTGAATAACAAAGTAACATTTAATAATAACACTTTTACACTTATGGGTACGGGAACCGCTACTGTTTCGGTTGAAAATGATACTGATGCCATTGTAAAAAAAGTAGAAGCCTTTATTACTGCGTACAATTCTGCTATTGACGCTGTTTATAGCAAATTGAATGAAGGTGGAGGGAAGAATCTTGATTCTAGTTCTGATCCATCGGTAGGGGACTTATTTGGTGATCCAACACTAGACACTATTAATACCATGCTCAGATCTATGACATCGAGTATTGTAACGACGCAAGATGCTAGTATGCAACAACTTTCTCAAGTGGGTATTACGAATGGTAAGCCGGGGGTATATGATTTAGATAAAGTTAAGAACGGGCGTTTAGAGTTGGACACGGCTAAACTTAAGAGTGCATTACAATCCAATTCTGCTGCAGTTGCTTCGCTTTTTGGTAATACAACCAGATCTGTTAGCGACGAGATAGTTGCTCCAGATCCAGCAGGAGTAGCAAAGACATTTACTCTTCAGAATACCTCCATCTCAGGGAAAAATACGGTCGTAGTCAATGGTGAAACGTATACAGAGGTTTCAGGTACGCCTAAGAAATATAATACAAATCCAGTTACTTTTAACCCAGCTACGGATTCAAAAGACCGCGAATATTCCTTGGATTACACTACAGGGAAGATTACTTTTGGTGATCCTCCAGCCAACAATGCAGTAATAAAAGTCAGCTATAACTATGATATAGATTCAGGAAGCAGTGGATCAGGGCTCTTTGTACAATTAAAGGCCAAATTGGAGGATAATACTAAATATGGTGGTCAGATTGATGCCTTTTCGGGATCAAATGGGGCCATTAGTAAAGAAATGAAATATAATAATGATCGGGTTTCAGATTTGAAAACCCGGTTGGCAGCAGAACAGGCTAGATTGTATACCAAATATCAAAGCATGCAGAAAATTTTATCGTCGCTTCAAGCTCAGGGATCTTATTTGACAGCCATGTTTGCCAGTTTGACCAGCAGCAGTAAATCGTAATGTAATTTCATTATAATGGTTAACATTGCTTGTTGACCATTATAATGACAATATATAATGTTCACTAGTGTCTAGTTGTGTTAACTTGGAGGAAGGTATGGGGAATTATTTACATGAAGAAGTGCTTAGGTTACTGGTCCAATATGAAACGTCCTATGCTAAGCCGATGAACTCCCAAGAAATTGGCGAGATATTAAAAGTAACACCATCCTATATTCGCAGCCAGCTATCTCGGTTGGTAAAAACGCAGCAGGTGGGAGTACGTAGGGGCAATGGTGGCGGATATTATAAGATGCAGGAGGAGAGGCGGCAAAATGCAAACAGCTAATGAGAATGTAAGGGAAGGACAGTTTGAGGAATTGGGTGCTGCATTGGTGGAGATGAAACATTATTTGTATAATCTAGAGCAGGGGTGCCAAGAGCTGCCGGCTATGTTTCATAGGGGTGATCAACCACAGTCCCTAGAGGCGCTGACGCAGATTATGGAAGGTGTGGAGTATTATCAGAAATTGTTGAGGTCTGCCGCCATTTTCCTAATGGTTGATTTTTCGGAAGTGTTGTACGAAGAAATGTCTGTTTCACTGTTGTTTGCTCATCTGCATCAGGTTTTTTCCGGCATAATGGAGGCAGTTGAAAATGAAGACTATTCGTTGTTGACAGATGTTGTTGAATATGATTTGGCACCTGCAATTGTGATTGCGCAAGGGATGTTAGCGATGGTGCAGGAGCGATATGAAGAAAGGGTTATGTAAATTGATACAGGAAACAGAAAATTTATGGGAAGCTGAGAACTGGGCTGCCTATGAAGAACAGCATCATAGTGAGGAATTTGATCCTTCTGCTCATTCAGAGGGAATTGAGATCAAGGACAGCCGTGTAGGCGTGCCAACTGTAAGGGTGATGTCTTCAAATCATAAATGGGTTTTTCTGCATAGTTCTGTTGACCCTATAAGAGAGGCCCGAAAGGTTGCAGATCATGTTTCCACTGAAGGCGGTAGGGTTATTGTTGTTTATGGTTTTGCCTTAGGGTATTTGGTAGAGGCATTGATGGAAAGAGTAAATGAGAAAAGCCGGATATTTGTCATTGAACCGGATTGCCGGTTGTTTTGTGCAGCAATGGCTGCCAGGGACTTTCGCCGGATTTTTTCGGATAAACGGGTGTATGTTCTTGTAAGCAATTCGCCTAAGAAATTTAAAGACTCTATATCTCGATTGTATGATATTGCCAGGCATAAGGATATTGTAACGACCGGGTTAGTTGGGCATGAGACAGTATATGCTGATTTTTACTCTCAAGTTATCAGAAATATTAAAGATATGGTTAGTGCCAAATTGGTTTATTTGGTAACCATGGTTAAGTTGGGGCCCAATTTTGCCTCTAATTCTTTATTGAATCTGGCAGATTACTGCACGAATCCCGGTGTAGCATCCCTGTTTGATCGCTTACGGGGGTTGCCGGTTATCGTTGTGGCAGCAGGGCCGTCCTTGAATAAAAATATTCATTTATTAAAAGAGGCGAAGGGAAAGGCTGCTATCTTTGCAGTGGGGACAGCCGTTAAGGCATTGAAAAAGTGGGATATTGAGCCGGATTTTATTTTTAGCATCGATCCTCATCCATTGAATTATGAGCATTTAAGGGGCGTGGATGTAGGAGAAGCTGCGCTGGTTGCTGAAATACAATCCCATCATATGATTTTTGAAAATTACCAAGGACCCATATTTGTGTCGGGAGATGTGCCGATACTAAAATGGCTTGGCGATAGTATAGAGAAAAAAGGGAAAATCGAAAGCGGAGGCTCCGTAGCAAATAATGCCTTTGTGGCAGCTTATAAAATGGGAGCGGACCCCATTGTTTTAGTGGGGCAGGATTTAGCATATTCACCGGATGGACATTCCCACGCTTCCGGCACCAATTATGAGAATCATATTTATTGTATTACTATCAACTTTCATCAATTCTGTAAGCGCACAGATTGTAGAAGGTATTTATGGAAGCAG
>JBEQCC010000190.1:0-5743 GCA_041639455.1 Pelosinus sp.
CCCCCTTCTTTCTGTATTTATTCCTATTAGCTCACATTATTATGGGTATTATCTAATACTTTTGCAGATTGATTTTTCCCCAAACCGAAAACATAATAACTAACTATAACAATCGTGCAGAATATACCTCCTACGATTAATGAAACGCGAGTATCATCATTAAACCACATTCCAATCAACACCAATAGCAGGAAAATAACCGTTACATAATTGCTGATGGGAAAAAACGGGGACTTGAAAGGATGAGTTTTCATTTCCTTTTTCCATTTTTTTCTGAATGCAATCTGACTAAATGCCAAAACAAACCAAGGAATCATGCCTGGAAGAATACTAGCACTGTAAATGTATAGAAATAATTTGGATTCTGGAGCGATGTAGTTTAAAAATACACCTAATAATAAGCAGGAAATTGTAACCATAATGCTATTACCGGGCATCCCGTTTTTTGATACCTTGCCGAAGAATTTAGGAGCCTGACCGTTCTTGGATAAGGTATAGAGCATTCTGCCTGCACTATAAATCCCACTGTTGCACCCTGACATAGCGGCCGTTAAAACAACAAAATTGATAATACCAGCAGCAGCAACAATTCCAATTTTGGCAAAGGTCATAACAAAGGGGCTGCCGATTGCACCGACTTGGTTCCATGGATAAATAGCCAGTATAACAAATATGGCTCCAATATAGAAAATTAAAATACGCCAAATAATATTTTTGGTAGCGCGCCGTAAAGTATTTTTAGGATCTTGCGCTTCACCAGCAGTAATTCCAACCATCTCCACCCCTTGATAAGACGCCGTTACCAAGCAAAGAGCAAATAAAAAACCTTCTAAACCACCAGCAAAAAATCCGCCATGAATGTATAGATTTTCGATACCAACAGGCTGACCGCCATTGCCGAAGCCAAAAAGAATCATGCCAAGTCCAATCACAATCATAGCAACGATCGCCGCTACTTTAATGAGCGCAAACCAAAATTCAAATTCGCCATAGTACTTAACAGCAACTAAATTTGCCGATGCCACAATTGCCACTCCTGCCAAAGCTGGCAGCCATTGGGGAATGAGGGGAAACCAGTACTTAACATAAATTCCAATGGCCGTCACTTCCGCCATTCCAACTGTAACCCATAAAAACCAATAACACCAGGCAGTCAGATAACCGGCCAAAGGACTGACATATTTATGGGCATAGGTTGCAAAGGAACCTGTCATTGGCTCTAGGTAAAGCATTTCCCCCATAATGCGCATAACAAAAAACATAATAATACCTGCTAATGCATAAGCAAGCAACACAGAAGGACCTGCCCACTTTATCGTACTCGCTGACCCCATAAAAAGACCAACACCAATGGTTCCCCCCAAAGCAATCAATTCAATATGCCGCGATTTCAACCCTCTGGTTAGTTCTTTTTCTTCCATAATAATGCTCTTTCTCCTTTCAATCTTATCGAATATTTACACAGTACTGTTTTTCTTCCATTGCAATTTGTGAATACACACCAATTACTTCTGGAGCTTTCGATGTTCTCCAATATTTCTTTCATGACTTCTCCTCCCATCTTTTTCCTTGTACCTTATAATTAACAGATCTCTCGTAAAGAAATCCGGACAGGTATCAAAAACATCCTATAGCAATATCTATTTCATTGCCATATATCGATAAATTGTACTTTCAGATGTTTTTAAAGTGGCAGCAGCCTTTGTTATGGCACCTTGACAAAAGCATGATGCTGTAAATACGTTTTATTCCCCAGCATCTTGAAACCTAAATCCGTTAAGAGGCATCCTAAAGAACGATATCCATTTCGAATTGCAATCACAGAGTTTTCAACATCAACGATCATGTAAAAGTACTTCACAATTCGATCCAATAATATCAGCAATAAAATCAACTAAGGGTATATATAATTCCAACAGCTTTTTGTATTTCATATAATTTCCTTCTTTTATGAATGATCTATATTTCTTGAATGATCTATATTTCTAAAGTTCACCATTTGGTAATAACTTCCTTCTATGCCAATAATTTTTTATCATCTATTTTTTTACAAAAATTGCGTATCACTATATTCAATAAAGAGACAGCATCTCAGGCAGAGAAAAGCGACTAGCTAAAAATAACTAGTTGTTCTTCGTATTTCTATGTTGTATTTGTCGTAACGCTTATGTTAATATCATTCCAATTTGACCATTTGTAATATTGATCAATCCATACACTTAACTTTAGCTCTCTGATTTCATCGGGTTTGACCCATAGCTCCTGAAATTTGAAGACAAAAAAATATCTTTTGCTCCCTGCCACTGGAGAGCATAGTCGATAGCACTGATCAGATTTGGATAACCCCCGTTTCCACTGCTGTCAAGCACCTTAAGAATGAGCGAATCTACCTGGGGAAACTGGCAACACCCTGACTATTCTCGGCTGCAGCAATGGTTCCCGCCACATGGGTACCATGCCCATTACTGTCGCCCAACTGATCCGGGTCTCGATTATCATCTGTTGTAAAATTGCGCCCCAATATATAGCCCGTTATCCCTTACACTGCAAGCTTTGTATTATTATTAAGCTTTTTACCTATTTTCTACACTTTCAGACAGCAATATCTTAGCCTGCCGCGTGGCCCACTTGATTTCATTAGCCGTTACAGCGACTTCAAGCAACCCATGCAGATAATAACTGCCTGTAAGTCTTGGCTGCCATTGCTCAATTGCCTTAGTAAGGCTTTCCCAGTACTCTTCACTGATTTCTTCTGGAGTGGTTATGCCTCCATCAACAATGGCAGAACGAACCTTTCCATTCACTCGAACGACGATTATACAGCCGCTTTCTAATATATCTAAAATAGCTTTGAATTCATCGCTAACAGGCGGAGCCTCTGACTTCATCCTTCGTTCCAATCGGATAGGCAAAAGATCAAAAATGCGATTCCCCTTTTTTATGATAGACTCATTGTAATCAATTAGTTTCTCTGCTAAAGAAATCCATTCTCTTGGTTCTGAAGATTCCGTGATCACTTTTCGCTCACTTCTTAGCAAGTCCAACAGCTGTCTTGCTTCCTTATTCAGTTTGTAAACTCTCTTTTTTTGTTCCATATGATCATGAAGCTCTCTGCTGTCATCAAGACCGACATAATCCTGCACTGCACGGCAGAAATAGAGAACTGCAGCTTCATTACTCTGGCTAAGCTTCTCTTTCAGTAGTTTGTTGTACCTTGGCGGCCATAACAATACGTTTACAAGCATGGCTGAGCCCAAACCAACAAATATAACTCCTGATCTGGCAAGAGCATGTACCATAAACTCTTCCGTACTGGAACTTAAGACAAAGAGTGCAGCAACAATCCCCATGGTTATGCCGCTATGCAATTTTAATTTTATGTATATTGGTATAAGCAAAATAACGATAAAACCTGCCGAAAACGGATTGACACCAAGAAAATAGCCAAGAAAAAAGCCAACTACAACACCAATGATATGGACAAAGATTTGATCCCGCGCTGCCCTTAATGTTAAGAAAATCGAGGGCTGTATATTGATCACGGCAGAAACAGCGCCAAAGAAAGCGGGTTCTAAACTAAGCAGCTTACAGATATACATTGTTATGGCAACGGCTATACCCGTTTTAATTACGCGTGCTCCAATTCTCATCTTTTCATCTCCCAGTCATAAAATCCTAATCTTGTTTTATTGTTAGTAATGCATTTTTACCGATCAATCATACATTGCATAATGATATCTTCCTCTGCAGTTACTTCCTCTGCAGGAGTTATGTGAATCTCTTTTCCTCCTGTAATGTGAATCCTTACAATACTCTCTGCATGATCGCTAGGATAACCCAGGGATAGAATCTTTTGTCCAACAGTAATCTCTTGTCCCTCACTCACCAGAAACTGCAATGCATCGTTTAAATCCGGCGTTTCTAATTCTACCTGAATCATCAATTGATACTGCGGCTCAATCATCATCAGTAGTGATGCTGGATTTGAACATACTTGTGTCACTCTGCCGGCAGCAGGGGCAAGACAAATATCATCCCTTGTAGCAATTGCTACAGTATAACGCTGCTGGGATTCTACCTCCTCTTGGATCAGTCTGCCACTTACCGGCGCATTAATTCGTACATCCTGCTTAGGAGTGGGAACATGTGCCTCTGCCAGTTGTTCATCAACAGATTTCTTCCCAATCATCTTGCAAATTTCTTCTTTTAAACCGTCGGACTGAGTCCCAAAGATAAATTGAAAATTAGTTCCTATTTCCATAATTCCGATTGCACCCAAAGATGGAAAATCCTGTTTTTTCACTGACTCTCGTTGTTTTACAGAAACTCGCAATCTGGAAATACATGCATCTAAAGCCTTAATATTATCTGCTCCTCCCAAAGCTTTCACTATGTTATATGCCCTACGGGAAGTATCAAACTCATAATCAGGGAGAGGTTCATCTTCCCGCCCCGGTGTTTTTAATTGAAAATGATTTATAGCCAGATGAAATACAATAAAATAGAGCGCACCAATACTGATTCCAACCGGCCATATCCATAGCTGATTGTGCCCATATTTATACGATAGCAAATAATCAATAAAAGATGCTGAAAAGGTAAATCCCAAATGAATATCTAGCCAACTGGTCATAAGCCCGGAAACACCAGCCATTAGCACATGAAACACAAATAAAGATGGCGCAACAAAAATAAATGCAAATTCTATAGGTTCTGTAATTCCTGTCAAAAAAGAAGTTAAGGCGCCACTAATCATCAATCCTGCAATAGCCTTTTGCCGCTCTGGTTTAGCATTATAGTATATTGCAAAAGCTGCTGCTGGCAGACCGAACATCATAATCGGAAACTCACTGGCCATGAATATACCTGCCTCTGGATCACCTGCAAAATAACGATTAAAATCGCCCCGAATCAAAGTACCATCAGGGGTAATAAATTGCCCAAATTCATACAAAAAAGCAGGATAGTATACATGATGCAGGCCGATCGGTATTAACAAACGTTTTCCCGCAGCAAACAATGCTGGACCTATACTAGAGTTTACTGCAAAACGACCAATTTCATCAATTTCCAATTGGATTACAGGCCAGACAGCTTGTATTAATAAGGCCATCACCACTCCAACTACAGCAGTAATAATCGGCACAAAACGCTTTCCAGCAAAAAAGCCTAACACATGGGGCAACCTCATCTGATGAAACTGCCTATATAAGATAGCTGCAATCAGCCCCATAGCAATACCAGAAAAAACGCCCATATTAATACTCGGATTTACAGACTTTAATACTGCAAGAAAAATCAAATGACCAATCACAGCCGCTAAAGCGGCAACCGCTTGCCCTTGGGAAAAACCAATCGCCACTCCTACTGCAAATAATAATGGTAAATTAGCGAATACTGCCATACCAGCATCCCGCACCGCAGGCATATTAAGTAAATCCTTTTCTCCAAACCGGAATAAAAGTCCGGCTGCCGGCAAAACAGATACAGGCAGCATTAAAGATTGTCCGATTTGCTGAAGGTATCGGAATATATCTTTCACCTGATCCACCCCTTTTTACACAGTACCATAACACGAAAAAAGCTACCACCGTTTTCATTTACGATCTAACATAATGGCACCAGAAACTTCTGGTGCCTTTATGTTAGACAAATACCTACGTTACTTTATTGTACCTTAATATTCATATGTTCTCCACGTTTTACTGTTTTCCCTTCCTCTACCATAATCAACTTACCGGCT
>JBEQCC010000191.1:0-5717 GCA_041639455.1 Pelosinus sp.
CTTTTAGCATATCTAGATCATATTTCTGTGTATATTCGTTGTTTGATACAAAATATAAAATAGTCGTTTCGGGTGTTAGCATCGCTTTCGGTCCGTGACGAAATCCCATGGGCGTATCATAGCGGGATATGATGTTACCTGCGGTCAATTCCAGCATTTTTAATGCTGCTTCTTTAGCCGCGCCAAGTAAATTACCGGCCCCTAAGACAACCAGTCTATCCACATCCTTTTTATAGGCATCAAACAGGATAGAATATTTCGTATGGATCAATTCTTCGGTGTAAGCCGCAATTCTTGCAACATCATCACTCATATCTTTTGTAATATTCAAGATGCTATATGCTGCCAGCATCATTCCCGTGACGCTGCTAGTCATTGCAAACCCTTTATCGCCCGCTTCGTCAAAAACAAAATTTAGTGTTCTTTCATTTTGAAAACTCGCCAATTCTCCTTGGGAGCTGCAAGTTATAATAATATGGAATACATCCTTAATATTATTTTCAGCAATCTCAATCGCTGCAATACTTTCGGGACTATCCCCTGACCTACCAAAGGATATCAATACTGTTTTAGCATCCGTTACTAAATATTGCTTTGGATTCGCCACAATATCTGTCGTATGTATGGATTCAATATGATGATAACCCAATTCTTTTCTAATAACTGGTGCTAATGAGTCGCCTACAAAGCCGGAACTGCCCGCCCCTGTAAAAATGATTCTCGTGCTCTGATCTATCTGTTCCATAAAGTTCTTAATTTCATTTTTTCTCACTAATACTTTATCATAGATTGCTTTCCATACATTTGGTTGACGTGAAATTTCATGAATTGTATTTTCCATTTTTTTATTCATTATCTCGTTTTCAGTAAAACCTAACAACTTGCTCACAATATTCGCCCCTCTTTTTTATTACGTATGAATAATAGTTGATTGCTGCCTTATGGCTTTATAGCATAGATATAATCGTCTATGCAGTTTCTGATGCGATCTTTCAGCAGACTTTCCGGGTCCTTTTTCAATAAGCCGCTGCGGATTTTATTATATTGAATGGGCATAAACTGATTGATCAACGTTAATGGAATATCAACTGCACTTAAATTCATGATCAGCCTGTCAATTGAGAACTTAACCTCGGGCACTGGTACATAATATCTGCATCGATCTGAAAAACTGTATTTTCGGGCGTAGCGGATTTTAGCCGAATTTCCATGGTAATGCATGATCCAGTTTTCGGGATTGCGAGCCATCGTTGCGTCCAATACTTCGATGAACTGAGACTGTTCGACTTCCGGCCGATACCGAAATAATTCAGCTTCCATGTGACTTAAAGCAAATAGCCCCTCTCGCATGGCAAAGGTTAGTGCAGGACCTACTTTCAAAATAGCAATTCCATCTTCCACCATTTCTTTTAGCGCCCCGGGTGTTTGATAATCTGTCGAATGCCCTTCCAATATAATTCCCGGATATTTCTGCAAAGCTTGGGTAAGCTCCTGAGCAGCAGCGCGGCTATATTCATGTATCGTTTCGTCGCCAAATTCTACCCCCGGCTGCACCACTACCCCAATAACATTCTCCCAGGCATTAGCAAGGCCATGGAGCTGAAAAGCCTGCTTAAAAGCAGCTACTGTATTCTCGAAATCCAAAGCTTTGGTAATGTGAAGACCTTCTTCCGCTTCTTGGCTGCCCCCTGGTATAGGTACCTCGCTGCCCACAATATACACTGGATGCACGGCTTTAGGATTAGCTGCTTGCAGCATTGTAAAGGCTGTTTCGGATTCCTTACACAACATAGCTCCTCTTTCGGCAATCACAGCTGTCTCCACCTGACAATTTTGCGGATCATCAGCCAAATTCATGCTGGTATCTATATGGATCTTAGTAAAGCCAGCCAAAACATACTGCTTTATCAATTCTTGCGATTTTTTCATAGCTGAGGCAGCCGGCTCATTTTTCCAAGTTAAAGGTCCTAAATGATCCCCGCCAAGAATTATTTTATCCAAGGGAAAATTCACCTTGCTGGCTAAGGAATATACCAAATCACGAAAATCGGCCGGTTTCATACCTGTATATCCACCAAACTGGTTGACTTGGTTAGCGGTTGCCTCAATCAGAATATATTCGTTATCTTTTAGTGCACGTTCCATCACCGCTTCAATTACGTATTCATTGGCACTACAAGCCGAATAAATACCACAAGGAATTCCGTTTTTTTGTTGTTCTACCAATACTTTTAAATAATGCTTGCTATACACATACAACCATCCCTTTATATTTTTTACCTACTATCTTCACCTTAGTTGCAGTCACACTAAGCCGGCATCAACTCCTTTCTCTCCTTGGAGCATTTGAAAGCTGGTTATCAGGCTTTACCAGCACTTCCACACATGATAATTTTATCGATGACCACCTGTCTCATTGCTACTTTGCCTGGCATCATATATTGGCGCGGATCATTAGTTTCCGGATTATGCTGGAAATAGTCTTTAACGGCAGTGGCAAAAGGTATCTTTAAATCCGTGGCAATATTGACTTTTGTGATACCAAACTCAATACATCTGCGCACCATGTTATAGGGCACATCAGATGCACCATGAAGCACCAGAGGTGCAGATACTTTGCTTCTAATTTCGGCTAACCGCACAAAATCTAATTTAGGCTTTCCCTTATATAAACCATGTGCGGTACCAATAGCGACTGCCAAGGAGTCTATGTTTGTTTGGGCAACAAACTCGACTGCAGCTAAGGGATCGGTATAGGCAGAATCTTTGCTCTCTACCATCAAATCATCTTCCTGACCACCCAACCTGCCCAGTTCAGCTTCCACAGTAACGCCATGGGCACGGGCATATTCCACTACTTCTTTTACCATCGCAATATTTTTTTCGAAAGGATGATGTGAGGCATCAATCATCGCTGATGTAAACCCCATATCAATGTATTGCTTGATTTCTGCCACATCTTCGAAATGATCTAAATGCAGTGCTAAGGGAATATTATATTTCAAGGCAGCTGCTTTAGCCATTGCCACTAAATACTCTCCACCAGCATACTTGATAGTCCCAGGCGTACCTGCCAAAATAAGCGGCGTGTCTAAATTAGCTGCCTCTTCCACCACCACCTGCAGCGTCTCTAGATTGTGTATATTAAAGGCCGGAACAGCATATTTGCCTTGCTGTGCATTAAGTAACATGTCTTTGGTAGATATAATTTTTCTCATATCAGCAGCCTCCTACAAGTACAATGTATCTCCTATCTGTGATAAACTACTTTACCGTTTACCACAGTTATCACAACTTCAAAATTATTGTCTATTACTACAAAATCCGCCTGTTTACCAAGTTTAATACTTCCTGTCATACAATCTACACCCAGAAGTTTACTAGGATTGAGGGAGGCCATATGCACTGCCGACAAAGGCGGAACAGCCATTTTTTCAATTAATCCTTGAACGCACTTCAATATATTGGTAGTACTACCAGCTAAGGATCCGCTTCCCGTCCGCGCAATACCCTCTTTCACAACTACCCTCAGTGTCCCCAACATATATTGTCCATCTGACAAACCTGCAGCCTCTATAGCATCACTGATTAATATAACTTTATCTTTAGGTTTACAGCGCAAAAGAATTTCCATTGCTGCTGGATGGGCATGAGTAAAATCAGCAATTAATTCGGTATAAATCTTATCATTTACCAATACTGCTCCTAACGTTCCCGGCTCTTGATGATGAAGTCCTCGCATGCCATTATAGGTGTGCACCGCAATATCAGCCCCAGCTTCAGCTGCTTGCTGCACTTGCTCATAAGTGGCACTAGTATGTCCGATGGCCGTATGAATGCCCGCTTGCTGTAAGTATTTAATGAGATTCAGAGAATTTTGTTTTTCAGGGGCCAAAGCAACAGTTCTGACCGTATTTCCTGAAGCAGCAATTAGTTCTTCCATTTCCGTCAGGCGAATCTCACGAATCAACTTTTGCGGGTGGGCACCGCGATGTTCTGCCGTAATATACGGTCCTTCTATATAAGAACCTACTATTTGGGCTCCCTCAACCTTTCCCATACAAGCTTTTATATTTGACAATGTCCTTTTGATCTTTGGTAATTCATCCGTTACAGTCGTAGGTACAAAAGCTGTAATGCCCTTTGTCACCAAGTACTTAGATATCTCATTCATTGCCTTAAAATCAGCTTGCATAGTATCATAGCCATTGGCTCCATGAATATGAGTATCTATCAGTCCAGGAAGTATTTGAAATTCAGGGCAATCATAGAGAAGCTCTGCATGCAAAGTGGCATCTTTCTCCTTAATCGCAATAATGCTGCCATTCTCCACAATGACTACACCATTCTCGACAATTTTATCTTCTGTATATATCTTCCCAGCAGCAATTGCGTACCTCATTCTTTCCATATTGAAATCCCCATTTTATATTTTGACCTTGGTCTCATCAACCAATATTTTTTTGCACTTTCCCACTTTTAAGAGCTTAATAGCTCTATAGCAATCAGAGCAAGTTCTATTCTTAGCTCAGATCCACTCCTTGTATCACAATAAACCTACTAGTTTTCCAACTATTCCAATAATGACCGTTACAAAAATCAACTTTACTGGTGAGAAGTTTTTAATTAACAGATAATACATTAAAATGGTATAACCCAAAGGTAATATATTCGGCAAAACTTTATCCAGCACATCAGCCTGTAGGGCTACTCTAGCTTGCCCCGCAGTAACGACTAACGGAATTTTCAAACTGATATATGAGGCAATTAGCGCGCCGATTACTGTTAAGCCAACGATATTAGCTGCCCGCGAAACATATTTGGTATTTTCTTTCAAAGATTGCATGGCACGTACGCCAGTATTGTAACCATAACTCATCAGACCAAAGCGCAGTCCAAAGTGAATGATATTAAACAATACCAAGAAAATAATAGGTCCTAAAATATTCCCCTCAATGGCGAGAGAAGCACCAATACCTGCTGTAATAGGCAATGCTGTCAGCCAAAACATGGCGTCGCCAATGCCGCCCAACGGTCCCATAGTAGCTACTTTAATACCACGAATGGTTTCTTGATCTTCTTTGTTTTCTTCCATAGCAGTTACGATACCCATAATAAAAGTTACGAGGAAGGGATGGGTATTAAAAAACTCCATATGCATTTTCATTGATTTCGCTAAGTCTTGCTTGTTCTTATGAATTTTTTCCAAAGCAGGAATCATACTGTACAACCAACCGCAAGCTTGCATCCGCTCGTAGTTGAAGGAAGCTTGCAAAAATAATGATCGCCACACCATTCTATTTAATTCCTTCTTAGTTATCACTTTATCGAAAGATGGATCTTGATAAGCAGCGATATTAGATTCCATGACTTCGCACCTCCCTTTTAGCTGGTTTGTCCGTATTATTTTTGTTTATGTAGTAATCATATCCTGCCACGCAAACAGCGATAATGGCTACTGCTAAGAGTGGAAGCTTCAAATAAGTCGCAAGAATAAAGCCTATAATCAAAAACATAGCATATTCCTTTTTGTACATAATTTTTAACAGCATGGCAAAACCGATAGCCGGCATCATACCGCCCGCGGCTGATAACCCACCAATAAACCATTGAGGCAAAGAAGAAACTACGCTTTTTGCTAAATCAGCACCATAGTAAATAGGTAAAAAGGCAATCAAGGCATAAAACAATCCTAAGAATAACATTCCCATATAGTT
>JBEQCC010000192.1:0-5691 GCA_041639455.1 Pelosinus sp.
AATGGGTAATGTAATTTCGTGACCAGCGCTTTGGGCGGCTAACGTAAACGCACGAGACAAGTTCATCCCAACAAGCCAATCGGCCCGTGAACGAGCTAAAGCCGACTGATTTAAATTAAAAAAATCCTGATTACTGCGCAGATTCGTAAGTGCTTTTTTTATACTTTTTTCATCCAGTGCATTTACAAGAATGCGCATGACTGGTTTTTCATTGTGAGTATAGCCTAATACTTCATCCACCAGCAATTGCCCCTCCCGATCCGGGTCACCTGCATGAACAATTTCTGCGGCTTTACCAATGAGAGTCTTAATAATATTAAATTGCTTCATGCAAGAATCAGCCACTAACAGCTTCCACTCTGCAGGAATAATGGGTAAATCTGCAGCCCGCCATTTTTTATATTTTTCATCATATTCTCCCGGTTCTGCTTGGCGAAGAATGTGACCAAATACCCAAGTCACAACCCCGCCGCCGGTTTCAATATATCCATCTTTGCGAACGAGAGGGCCAGGCAGGCATTTTGCAAGTTCTGCTGCCATACTCGGTTTCTCTGCAATAAATAATTTCATGCGACTCTCCCTGTCATCTGTTTTAAATCTATGATTAAGTTGATTCGATCCGGCTCTGGATTAAATTGTCCTGAACCCTCATTTTACACGATTCTTTCTAATTACCGCAATAATTTTCTGTCAAGAAGAAAGGACATTGACAAGATATCAACAGTTACACTACATAATTATTAAAAAGAGCAATCTATTAGGAGGTAAAACGATTTGCTATTCTAAAGAAACTAGTATATAATGCATATAGGAAATTTCATTGGGGCGTCGCCAAGCTGGTAAGGCACGGGATTCTGATTCCCGCATCCGCAGGTTCGAGTCCTGCCGCCCTAGCCATGTAATTTCAAAAGCAATACATTATTATGTAAAATCACCCTGCATTCATTGCAGGGTTTTTATTATTTTGAAAAGAAAAACATAAAGACGTATTTAACCGCAGAGAACACAGAGAAAAAATAGAGAGGATAGAGAGAATAATCCCCCCTCTGTGCACTTTGCGTTCAACGTTTTTCCTCTCCGAGACGTCTTCTCTTTGGAAGACTTTTCTTTACCGATTGGTAAACCATTTTATAAAATCATCACTGAGCAAGGGTTTCGAAAAATAATATCCCTGCATCTCATCGCATTCAAGCTTTCGCAGAAAGTCCAATTCTTGTTTCGTTTCAACGCCCTCCGCAATGGTTTTTATCTTCAAACTCTTTCCTAAAGCCACTACTGCCTCAATGATCGCTTCATTCACTGAGTCCGTCGACAATCCACGTACAAAAGATTGATCTATTTTCAAGCGATCCAGAGGGAAATAGCGTAAATAACTCAGACTGGAAAACCCGGTTCCAAAATCATCTAACGATAAATTGATTCCCATTTCTTTAATAAACTCTAGCTGCTTGATAACAAATTCCGGTTTTTGCATGACAACGCTCTCTGTTAGCTCCAGATCTAGATATCCTGGTTCAATACCACTTTCTTTTATAATAGTAGAAAGCATGGGCAAGAATTCTTTTTCCTGAAATTGAATGGCAGAAATGTTCACAGAGATAGGAATTGGCGGTAAGCCCTTTCGAATCCACTCCTTATGCTGGCGGCACGCTTCCGCCAAAACCCATTGGCCAATGGGAATAATAAGACCTGTCTCTTCTAAAATTGGAATAAAATCTCCTGGTGATACGATTTCAGCATTAGGGCACATCCAGCGAATCAGAGCTTCCACTCCAATAAGAGCTTCTGTTTTACTGTCCACTTGGGGTTGATAAAATAGAACAAATTCTTCTCTTGCCAGCGCATGCCGTAAATTATTTTCAAGCATAAGACGTTCCGATGCATATTCATTCATATTGGCCTCAAAGAACTCATAAAAATTACGCCCATTATCCTTGACCTTATGCATGGCTGTATCAGCATTGCGAATCAGCACTTCTGCCGTATCTCCATCATCAGGATATACACTGACGCCAATACTTGCAGTAATGATTAACTCCAATCCACCATGCAAGAGAGGTCTTTCCAAAGCACTCATGACCTCATGAATTACTTTTATAATCTCTTCTTTCTGAGAAATCTTTGGTACAATAAAGTTAAAGGTATCGCCACCAAAGCGCGCTGTTAGACTTGTTCTTTTAGAGCAGGTCTCCAGCCGATCGGCAAGCGCCTTTAAAACTTCATCCCCCACTTTATGCCCTAATGAATCATTAATATTTTTAAACCGATCCAAATTAAGAGAAATAACTCCTACGCCACTGCCGCTATGACGAGCCCTTTCTATATCTTTAGCTAGCTGCTTACCTAATGCTTCCCGATTGGCCAGTCCTGTTAACGCATCATGCCTTGCCAAATAATGAATCCGCTCTTCGGCGGCCTTTTTCTCACTCATATCGGTAAATCGTGCCAGGTAATTAATCAAATTGCCTTCCTCATCTTTAATCTGATCAATTCGTAACCATTTTAAATAAATTACACCATCTTTTCGCTTCTCCCAGATCTCTCCTTCCCAAGAACCTGTTTGAATAATTGCCGCCCACATGTTTTGATAGAAGATCTTATCATGACAGCCAGACTTTAAAAGGCTAGGCTCTTTACCAATGACTTCATCAGAGGAATAACCTGTAGCTAAAGAAAAGGCGCGATTTACGGCAACAAAACGATTCTCTTTATCCGTAACTGAAATTGCCTCACCGCTGCTTTCAAATATCTTAGCCCAGATCGGCATTTGCTTTTCAATCTTCTTACTTTCTGTAATGTCAACCACCAAAGCAACAAGCCCTGTTACAATGCCATCACAATTCCTAGTTGGGATCTTGCTTGTATAGATCCAGCGGATCTCACCACTGACATGATTGATTTGTTCCAAAATGCCAAGCTTAGGCTCAGCCGAATGTATAACTGCCAAATCATCCTCATAATATTTCTTCGAATAGGCAGGGAAAAATTCCTGTGTCGATTTTCCTACAAAATCTTGAATGGGAATGCCAATATCTTTTTCCACCTGTTTATTTACACGAATAATCTTATTATTTGTATCTTTATACCAAATCTGCACAGGAATCAAATTAAATAATGTCTCATATTCTCCCATTTGATGATTCAATTTTTGATAAGCCTTATTTTTCCGCCATAAAAGACCAGCCAATTCGGTTGCCAGTGCAATCAATGTTTTTGCAATATCAGTAGTACTGCCAATCGCAATTTTGCCCCTTCTGGTATCCTCCAGAAAAATAAATTCCTCTATATAATCACAAGATGTGTTCCTCTGTAAACTTCCAGTATGCTCAGCACCAGAAAGCTTGCACTTTTCTCTAAATTCCAAATCAACAGACTCAGCAAGAAGCACCCCCGTATGATCCCAAATCATAACAGGGTACCCACTTATATTATAAATTAAAGCAACAATCTCTTGAGCAATAGACGTGCCTGACTCTACTTTCAAAACACTTTACCTCCGCCCTTTACCTCGCTGTATTTCTATAATAGGAGCACCTGTAGCTCTATTCTAAAGGATTCGTCTTATACTTCGACAAGATACCACATAATTCCTATAATAAAATCTATTATTGCGGGACTAAAAATAAAAACCTTTTAAATCGCGAAGAGCGAAGAGTATAAAAAGCAAATTGATCAAAATAACGATACTGCTCTGACGCGTTCTTAAACTGCATAGAACACATTGAACCAGGAAATTTCTCTAATCGACAATGCACTTAATGATATACAAGCTTCAGTGATATTTGGTACAATAGAGGAAGATATGAATGACAAAGGAGCTACTTTGACATGCAAACTCCAACCCCACCAAAGAGACCAACGCCTCCGACGCCTCCCACTGTGAATCCTAAATCTCCTGAAAATAGTGCTGCAGAGCAGTCTTCATCGCCACCTCCAGCCAATTCTATTAACGCCGATAAATCAACGGCTGTAAAGACACCAACAGAAGGCAAAACGACTAGTCCGCCTCCTGCAACGACAAAGAAAGCAGCCTCTTCCTCTTCCGATAACACTCCTGCTCCTGCACAACCTTCTTTAGGAGCCTATCAGGAAACTTCATCCCAAACCACCTCCGCCCCTACAGTATTCACCCCTAAGAATAAGCCTTCTCCTTTTGGTTTCGGCTTCTTCTTTTCTCTTGCATTACTCATTGCCATTTCTCTTACCTGCTTCCGCCTATGGAAGAACACGCACAAAAAACAGCGAACCATTCTTAATTATTCCACCGACAGTCCACAGGATCTTCTAAATTTAATGAATTCCTCAGCAACCGCTTCTCCTTCTCCTCAGAAAATTGTACAGGGAAAGAAGAAATCATCATCTAAAATAAAAGGCAACTTCGAAGTACGAATTTAAGTCTTTTTCCCAAGGAAAAGCGATTGACGAACATAATCTCCCCCCTTATAATGAAAAGCAATAATAAATATGTACTTTAGCTGGTCGGAACACTGAAGGCTGAATAAATTGGCATTGCCAATTTATTCAGCCTTTTTGTTTTTACCAAAATAAGTCGCATATCTTCCCATTTACACTCTAGGAGGAATCGCTCTATGGCAACTAACGAAAAACGATATTGGGATTATACATTCTCTAAGACTTGGCGTAAGCCAAGTCTTTTCCGCAGGCAAAGATGCTTTATTCTGCCTAGTATGATTTACTTAGCAGCAATAACATCAACGCCCATATATTTCCTTAATACTTCCGGTACAATAACGGAGCCGTCAGCCTGCTGATAGTTCTCTAAAATGGCAGCTACGGTACGACCGATTGCCAAGCCTGATCCATTGAGAGTATGTACAAACTCTGGTTTAGCCTTAGCTTCCCGACGGAATTTAATATCCCCACGACGACCTTGAAAATCCTCAAAATTGGAACAAGATGAAATCTCCCGATAGGCATTAAAACTAGGCAGCCATACTTCAATATCATAGGTCTTAGCAGAAGAAAATCCCATATCACCGCTGCATAAAGCTACTGTACGATAAGGCAGACCTAATAATTCTAAAATACGTTCTGCATTATGTGTTAATTTCTCCAGCTCTTCGTAGGAATTCTCAGGTAAACAGAACTTCACCATCTCTACCTTATTAAATTGATGCTGACGAATCAATCCACGAGTATCACGACCGGCAGCTCCTGCCTCCGCGCGGAAACAAGCACTATAAGCAGTATAATATAAAGGTAAATCTTTAGCATCCAAAATTTCACCACGGTGGTAATTAGTAATTGGAACTTCAGCGGTAGGGATCAAATAATAATCCAGCCCCTCTAACTTAAACATATCCTCACCAAACTTAGGCAGCTGCCCCGTACCTGTCATACTCTCTTTATTCGCAATAAAAGGAGGGAAAAATTCAGTGTAACCATGTTCGCTCGTATGTACATCCAGCATAAAACTAATGAGTGATCGTTCCAGCCTGGCACCTAGACCGCGATAAAAAGTAAAACGTGCGCCTGTCACCTTGCCGCCTCGTTCAAAATCAAAAATACCAAGCTTCTCGCCAATTTCCCAGTGGGGGAGTGGCGGCTGCACAAATGTAGGCAAAGTTCCCCAATTGCGTATCTCTACGTTATCCTTTTCATTACGTCCGACAGGGACTGATTGATGAGGTATATTGGGGATATCCATAATAATAGTCTGCAATTTTCCCT
>JBEQCC010000193.1:0-5732 GCA_041639455.1 Pelosinus sp.
CTTTATTATAAGCTGTTTTACTTTGAGCAATATGTTTTTCATCCACAAAAGCAAGGCCCTCTTCTCGATTCTCAATATCACGCATCAAATCTAGCACATTTGCTATAGCGTCATCATTGATGGTAATCAGCTTCTGATAACCAGTTGCCACAGGGAAAAATTGCTGCCATCCGCCATTTTCTAATTGCCCATTGAGAAGATAATCCAGTCCCTTATAAAATCCTGTTCGATATTTTTCAATGTTGGTTTCCGAATAAACTTTACCCAACAACCGTATTTGCATACTCGTTGAATCATTATCAATCGTAGATTTACGTGTTCCCGCATTAAGTTCACCCACGCCCATAATTGGTTTGGTGACATTTACATTAGGAGCTAACTTAATCCAACCGCCATCATTATTTTGATATCCCAAGATAACGTCCGCAACTTTTTGTGCTTCCGCCGTTCCATACCATTCTTTAGGCTGATCTACCATATTTCCAATCGTAAACTTTCCGCCTCGTTCTAATGGAAGGTTGTCCCCTTTTGGCGTCACATTGGCAATCACATACACCATCGTCCTTTTATTATCCCACCTATATAAACAACCTAGGTTTTCCATAGCAAATTTTACTGGTAAAAAGAGCCTGCCCTCAATAATTTCAGGAGCAATTTCACTAACTTTGTCTTTACCATTTACAATTGCTTTCTTTTGCCCTACAAATAAGGTAACTTTATTGTTATTCAATTCTAAAATAATTTTATTTTCTTTTTCAGACCACTCAAAATTACCACCGATAGTTTCCATAATATCTTTTAGAGGAGCTAGAACCGCGTTATTTTTCATTAAAGGTTTAGTATAAAGCCCTTCCTCTAATTCATGGTAAGCTCCATTATCAGAAAAATTCGGTTCCTCCATAATCATAGTGATCATTCTAACTTGCGGTTCCATTGGAGATACTGGCTGTTTCTCTGCCGCAAAACCAAAATTCATCGGCGTAGTAAGTACCATTGCAGCGAACATGCTTGATATTATCACAATTTTCGTTCTTTTCAAATCTTGACACTTCCTTTCAACCACATTTTCTCCCACATGTCGCATCCTTCTGCACGCCAGAATAACTTTTATGACAAAAATTCAGTCATCTTACCCGCCTGTAGTAATATTATAGGCAGATAAGAAATTTATCTCTAAAAATACTAAAGATACAATATGAGAATTATATCTGTATTTTATAAAATTTTTTTCAATTTATTAATTAAATATTTTAAGATTACTATTCAACTTGTTAAGATTCTACACCGGTTCAAATCTTAGGGAATGTAAATGATTAACTAAAAGTATTCTCTCTCACACCTGGCAGTAAATCATAAATAGACCTGCCAATCTTTTGTTCAAATTTAACCTTATTTTCAAACAGTAGGTTCCATTTGACTGCAGTATATTTAGTCGTACCATATCGAAGGGCAACATCCACTAATCTTTTTTCTAGTAAGCAAAATCCGGTAGGAAGCGCTAGGCAATCGCACAACTGAATAAGCCAATCATATTCATTATAATCAATGGATGTTATATAGGATTCTAAAAACTGTATTTCCTCTGCTGAACAATCCCACTTACCAGGATATTCATCTAAGTGCTTGAGCCAAAATGTATGGGTAATACAAATCCTTGCAATATCATCATATCCTTGTTGCTGTAAAAAATGATACCCATCAAGAGAATGACGCATATAAGTTATTCCAGCCCGTCTACCGATATCATGCAAGTAGCCCATCACATAGGCGACTTCACTATTAAGCCCAGGATGTACTTTGGCAATCGCCTCAGCAGCTTGAGCAGTAAATAAAGAATGGGGTACCCAATTCCCTGGATTGAGTTTTTCCGCTTCCAGTAAGAACTTTGTAGCTGTATCCCTATCGGGAATTCTCATAAAATTTCCACCTCAAATTCAATCTTTATGAAGAGCAGATTCTGTTAACCTTTCCAAACCTGATTTATGATAGTCCAATAATTTAAGAAATATCCCGCCACTTATCATATCGAATAAATCAGCTTAACGAGTTACATTCGCTGTATCACAATAATCTCCTTGTAAGATATTCCTTAACGGAGATACTTCCCACTCGTCAAAATAAAAAAAGCCACGAAATCGTGACTTGCTAAAACTTATTTAACTACCATTTTTGATAAATCTATAGCCGCATTTACAACATCATCAGAAGCTTTATACGGTAAAGGAAAACTAGCCCCATCTTATTCTTCCTCACCATGAGTTCAAAACAAATATACCCCTCGTTTACGACTTGCGGTTTAAGCTTAGTCACATCATAAGACATTTTTCAGGATTGCATTTTACGGTACAGAGTTTTGCGGGCAATTTCCAGTTCCCGGGCTGCCGCACTGACATTACCACCATGTTTTGACAACATGGCAAAAATATGCTGTTGTTCAGTTTCTTTCATCAGCTGTCGCTGCTGCTTGCGAATGGCAGTAATGTTCAAAATCTGAGAAGGCAAAGGTGCCGGATGATGAGCTGCTTTAGGGGACATGCAGATCTCCGAGGGAAGATCAGACAAAGTAATTATTCCTGTCTCGGTCAAGCTTATAGCCCGTTCAACTATATTTTGCAATTCACGCACATTTCCTGGCCAATCATACTGCTGCAAGAACTGAATAAACTCAGGTCCAACAACGAAATTCCGTCCTCGGTCCCGGCCAAGTTTCTCTAAAAAATAGGTAGACAATAACAGGATGTCTTTAGACCGATTGCGCAGCGGTGGCAGAGTTATTGAAATAACATTTAGCCGATAATAGAGGTCCTGACGGAATGCTCCATTTTCCACCTGGTGTAATAAATTTTTGTTGGTTGCACAGATGAACCGCACATTTACAGGAATCACCTTGGTGCTGCCAATGCGCGTCAGTTTCTTTTCCTCCAGTACTCTCAGTAAAGCTACTTGTTGCTCTAACGGCATATCACCAATCTCGTCGAGAAACAGGGTGCCGCCGGAAGCTAGTTCGAATTTTCCCGGTTTTCCTCCAGATTTGGCCCCGGTGAAAGCACCATCGGCATAGCCAAAGAGTTCGCTGCCGATTAGCTCCCGCGGGATGACGCCACAATTTACCGCCACAAAGGGGCCGTTTTGCTGTTCACTGCGATTGTGGATGGCTTGAGCAAAAATCTCTTTGCCTGTGCCGCTCTCACCTTGCAGAAGAATATTAAGCGAGGTGGTAGCTGCAAGAGAAGCCACACGTTTTGTTTCTAGTATTTCGGTACTTTCGCCGATAATATTGTCAAATTGCAAGGTTGCATTATAACCACTTAAGCGACTAATCAAATTTTGGATTTGCTTAATCGGACGCAAAATGATTACCCCGCCAATAACCTTTCCCTGTTCGTCAGTTAAGGGCTCGCCTGACGTAAAACAATGCAGCGTGCCTTTCTTGGTATCTACTATTAGTTCGACATCTTCATAACGCTCCTTATGATACAGCATTCTTCGTGCCAATGCTGCTTTATTGCCAAATAGCCGTTCAATGGGCATCCCTAATGCGTTTTGAGCAGCGCCGCTCAGAATTTCTTTTGCAACTGGGTTTATCTGATTGATAATGCCTTGGTCATCAACCATTAGTACGCCGTCCGAGATAGTATTGAATATGTTGGTCAAACGGTCATTTGAGAAAGCCAGTTCCCTGTTTTTTAGTCGAACGTCAACCTGGGCCATAATTGCTTCCGCGGCCGAAACGGCCATTCCCAGGGTGTGTAAGTGGGTCATATGCGAAGCGCCGGAAATATCTAATATGCCAATTATCTGTCTGCGATTATCGAAAATAGGAGCTGCCGAACACGTTAATCCGTGATGTTTCCGGCAGTAATGCTCGGCCCCTGAAATCTGGATAGGTGACTGAATTGCAGCTACAGTTCCAATTGCATTAGTGCCAGCTTCAGCTTCCTGCCATGATGCACCCCGAAAAAAATTATTGGTCAAAGGGTTATTCAAGGTGTTGTCATCACCAAGCAGTTCCATAATACAGCCATGTTCATTGGCCAAAACAACAACAAACCCTGAACCGCGGACAAATTGATACAAGTTGGCCATAAAGGGTTTGGCAATGATGATCAAGTCCTCTTTTTCGGCCAATAACTTATTCAGTACTGCGTCGTCCAACTGATGATGGAGTGCATTATTATAAGGATTGACGTTGTTTTTTCGGCATCGAATCCAGGATTCGTTAACCTGTGGGCATAGCTTATCACCACTGCTTTTCCCATCGATAAAATTCTTCCAGACAGGAAGAACCGCGTCTTTGTAGTTCTTCGCTGGGGACATAGCAGATTCACCCCCTGTGATATTTATAAAAATATATTTCGATAAATTTATATTTATACCTGCAGGAATTTTCAGAAATTAGATGCAACAATAGTGTTTCTTTAATGTATATATGATGTAACCATGGCGACGAAACTGCTACATATCTCTCATATAATCAAGACCGCAAAAGGTAGACTTTGACGGACTGATGACAGGCAGCGGATATAGCGAGCACGATGAAGTCGCCCTTGGATGCGAGCGAATATACGTGCAAAATAAAAGAGCTTGGAATTAATAGTTTTGAATCTGCGGAGAAAACATTTGTGAAAGTAAAATAATGCATATGATTTAGAAAGGACACATTGAAAAAATTCAATGTGTCCTATTTTCTGATTTTTATAATACTTAGACTTTAACGCTTGTTCCTTCAAAAGCATTTATATACATTTGCTTAATTTCACTAATTAACGGATAGCGGGGATTGGTTCCGGTGCACTGATCATCGTACGCTTTTTCGCAAAGTTCATCCAGATAGGCATAGAAGCTCTCTGATGAAACTTTCGCTTCTTTAATCGTCTTAGGTAAGTTTATGTTAGCTTTCAGCTCATCAATTGCCTTTATTAGGCGTTCGACTTTTTCATCTTCTGTTCTTCCGCCAAGTTTCAAAGCATCAGCAACTTCTGCATAAGATGCCTTGGCATTTGGATATTTATATTGCGAGAAGTAAATCTGCTTGGTTGGTGTATCGGTAGCATTAAAGCGGATTGTTTCATTAATCAGCAACGCATTGGCAACCCCATGCGGAATATGGTATTGTGCGCCCAATTTGTGTGCCATGGAATGGCATATTCCTAGGAAAGCGTTGGCGAAAGCCATACCCGCCAAAGTAGAAGCGTGTGCCATTTTTTCTCTGGCTGCAACATTTGCTTGGCCCTCAGTATAGCAGATTGGCAGATATTCAAAAATCAATTTTATGGCTTCCAGACACAGCCCATTGGTATACTCAGTTGCCATTCCAGATACTTTGGCCTCTAATGCATGGGTTAACGCATCTATTCCAGATGCAGCCGTCAATCCCTTGGGCATTTTCATCATCATTTCCGCATCAATAATAGCTATATTGGGAGTTAGTTCATAATCAGCCAGCGGATACTTATTTCCTGTGGATTCATCGGTTATAACCGCAAATGGAGTTACTTCCGAGCCAGTCCCTGATGAAGTAGGTATTGCAATCATCATAGCTTTTTGTCCCATTACAGGGAAGGGATATACTCTCTTTCTGATATCCATAAAGCGCATGGCTAGATCTTCGAATTTCTGCAGAGGATACTCATACAATACCCACATGATTTTCGCTGCGTCCATTGCGGAACCACCGCCAACAGAAATAATAGTATCTGGTTGATACGCGATCATTTCCGTCGCTCCTTTAC
>JBEQCC010000194.1:0-2364 GCA_041639455.1 Pelosinus sp.
TGATCCAGTTTTTGCATTCAGCGGGTGCGGCGGGGATGATTAGGATATTGTTGAGATTAGGCATTTGATCGATTTGATTGAGAAGAACCGGGTTGGGATGGATGGCCAGCAAGCTGCCGGTATGATCGACCGGGAAATTATTCTTGGTGGTCATAATTTTAAGTGTGACGGTACCAATTTTAAATTCAGCGGCAAGGATGGATTCTCGAATCTGAAATTGAGTTAATTCCGTATCTTGCAAGGCGGCTTCCAGCATACTTCTTTGGACTCCAGCTAAGATGCCATAATGCGGGATATGATAAATACATTGTTTTGTCAGCCAGATTAAACCAGCGTTAATAGCTTGCGGATGAGAGTTATTATTAATGTAATAATATTGCATATTCATTCCACCTCGTATATTCTCATAAAAATTAACAGGACTTCGTTATAAAAGAAGTATATCAAGAACCATGAATATGTCAATCATTAAAGTTCAAGTTTTGTTATAAAAGATAATTTTTCTCAATAAGAAGTATAAATTTCTGCAAAAAAAATTTTTATATGCAATCTAATCAAGTGTAGAAGGTATAAAGTTAAATACTATTTTAATAGGATGTCCAGATTAGGAAAAATTCATGTATTAAAAAAAGAAAAACATGGGGACAGGGATGTTGTTTCAAGTAAGGAGAGGTGATAAACAGATTAAGAGGTAAAAGTTATGGCAAGAAAGCAAGTGAAAAAAGCAACGCTGGAATAACCAGCAAAATATAATTGAGGATGATGAAGACTGAGGGAAATGAATCAGTCTTCTGCAAAATCGAAAAAATGAGTCAAATGTTAGATGGTTGCCTACTGCAAGGATCTAGAAGTCTTGAAATAGATTCCCTGTCCCTTTGTTTTTAACTCGCTGGACGTTAATGCCTCGTGGTGGACATTTTACGGCTATGGAGGAACCGGAACCTCTCGCTGATGACATTCGTCATTCTAGAGACCTTAGATCCAAAAAGTAATGTATCCCTGATCTTGTAGAGGTGCACCAAAATAAAAGACTTATCAGTTGCTGTCAATGCCGTTTTCCTGGAATCCGCCGATTTTTCGAAAGAGAATTAACATGTACTTAATAATAAGATAACAATGCATTTTTGCTTATTTGATATGATTAAATCAAAAAATACATAATCTGTTCAATTGTCTCGGCAAGCGGGAAAACCGACAATGAAAGGTGAGGTGTTATCAGATGTCGCGGGTTAGATTCAGGGATGTGCTGGAACTGTTGCTTCAGTCTTTTATTGTTAGTGCATTAATATTGCTATTGTTTTGGCCAAGAAATTAAATCAGGCATAAGTCCGTAAAAATAATTAAGGTTGATATAATGCACTGTTGACCGATATAAGGCTATATCTATCATGGTTTTCCAGCATATTTTTGGAAAGCCATTTTTAAATTTGAATATAATAGATGCGCTGGTGGAAAAAATCCCTTCACTAGGCCGGCATGATGGGTCTACACAAAGGAAGTACCGCTTCATTTTGAATATTTTCTAAAAGGAGTATGTAGGAAAGATTGTGTCCCTCAGAATGAATAATTAGAGAAGCTATTCAGAATAATCTAGTTGCTAACTTTATGGGCAGCTTCTCTTTTAGTTGACATTCCGATAGAAAGACAATTAAATTGGTCAAGGAACTTGTCCCCTCTCGATAAAAACAAACAGAGAAAAGTCTACAGTCCAGTAGGACTACAGTGAAAATTGTTAGAGAATTTACTCTTTTAAGCCTGGAAGAATATGATATAATAAGCGTAGCAGGTTGTCGAGGGACGGTTAGCCACACCCTTTTAGAAAGGGGGTGGTGCTTATGACTACATATGAGACGTTGTCTTTTGCAGTCGCATTTGCTACGTTAATCGTATTAATCATAAAAAAGAAATAACCGCCCTCTCGCTAAAGTTTGCGGTTATTTCTTAATACCCATAACTTAGGCTAACCGTTTCGGTTAGACAGCCTGTGGGTTGACGTGTTAGAGTGCGTCAGTCCTTTTTTTATATTATACCCATAGATTGTAATTTATGCAACCGATCAGAAAAAAATACGGTCTGCCTGTCAGAAAGAATCTAGGGGACGGTTTCTCTGAGTCTGATTTTGTGTAAACAGGACAAACTTTATTGGAACCTGTTTCCGTGTCCCTTTGGGTAAAATCTCGTCCTTATGTGAAGAAAGCTTATTCGCCTTTAAAATTTGCCGGACGTTTTTCTAAAAAGGCAGTAATTGCTTCTTCATAATCGTGGCTGTCATAAACCTTTCGCCGCATCCCTTGTACTCGTTCAAAAGCGGATGGAGTGATAGAATATGCTTTTGATAAAACACGGAACTGTTCTTTAATTACC
>JBEQCC010000194.1:2374-2998 GCA_041639455.1 Pelosinus sp.
CTTCTTGACGGTCTGCTTTTATCTAACGGTATGGAGTGGTCTGTTGACGAAAGAAAATTTTACCACACCGATAGCGATACTCAAATTATCAAAGAATATGATTTTGATAAAACACGTAAGTGTTATTTAATTACCTCAATAGATAACATCGACCGGGTGCTAATTGTCGCCGCTAAATTTAATGTAAAAGGGAAAAGTTCTTCTTCTGCAACTAAATGATTAATAATGCCTACATTTAAAGCCCGCTCCGCAGGTACTAATTCAGCAGTAAAAAACATTTCTTTAGCAATATTAATCGGTAAACGATTCATAAAATGTAAAATACCTGTAGAATTGTATGGAACTCCAAGTTTAGCGGGAGTCATGGCAAACTTAGCCGTTTTATCGGCGATCACTATATCACAAGTCATTATTAAGTCGCAAGCACCACCATAGACACTGCCGTGTACCATTGCAATAACCGGACCAGGGTATTCTTCCACAGCCCGTAAAAGTACCTCAAGTGAATCGTAATAACTTAAGGGATCTCTCATTTTTAACGGTAATTCTTTAACATCATGGCCTGCTGACCATACCTTAGATCCATCCGGAGCACGCAAAATAATTATATGTATCTTCTGTTTT
>JBEQCC010000194.1:3008-5723 GCA_041639455.1 Pelosinus sp.
ATTTGCTATCATAATAATTAAGGTATCACTTCCATATTTCAATAATCTGCTGGGAGCAAACCTCAGCCTGAATCTGATTTCAAATTGGTATACAATTCCTGCACTGCTTCTTTTTTCATTGTTTGTAACTTACTCTTGATTCTTTATCTTACAATGTTTTTTGAAAATTATCAAGTGCTTTAATAATATCCTCGACGAGTTCAGCACTTAATGCGTTTAGTTTCTGGGTATTATTTAGCGTAATAATACCCACTTTTTCTGAGAATTCGACCTTGACTAATGACATAATTAATCCTCCTAAATAAGCATAACTTATAAGATCTTGTATTACTCAGTTGCGATAGGGCGAAGACTGGCTATAAATTGTCCTTCAAAAAACTCTCTGCTTCTCGATTTACCAATAAGGCACCACAGTGGAGTAGATATTCTCTTTTGGGTGTATTAAAAATACAGTACAATGAATACCTGTATTTTTATCTTTATTATATTCCTGCTATGAAAAAAAATGAAATATTGAATAATCATGATATGATAACTATAGGTTATATAAAAACATGGGGACAGGGATATTGTTTCAAGTAAGGAGGTGATAAAATAGAGTAAGAGGTAAAAGTTATGGCAAGAAAAGCAAGGGAAAAAAGCAACAATGGAATAACCAGCAAAAGCATATTTGAGGATGATGAAGACTGAGAGAAATGAGTCAAATGTTAGATTTTTGCCTACTGCAAAGATCCAGAAGGCTTGAAACAGAATCCCTGTCCCCTTGTTTTTATTTTTACGCCATCTCACTTTTTATCAAAGTGAGATGGCGTAATACTCTCCCGGAGTGCCTCGACCTGACAGTCACAGGACTGCTTACGCACTGGCCCCTACGGTAGTTGTGTTAAACTGAGCAGTAAAGGCCTTTATCCGTGCATTGTCCGATGAAAATATTTGTTCCGGCGAGCCTTCGGCGAGAATAGAACCCTCATTCATAAATACCACTTTACCGGCCACTTCCCGGGCAAATTTCATCTCATGGGTAATAATTACCATCGTCATACCTTCTTGCGCCAGTTTTTTTAAAACTGCCAATACCTCACTCACCAATTCCGGGTCTAAGGCCGAGGTTGGCTCATCAAGCAGAATTACCGCCGGCTCCATGGCCATGGCCACACGTTGTTTTTGACCACCGGAAAGTTGTCCGGGGAACGCTGTCCACTTTTGCTCCAGGCCAACTTTAGCGAGCCACAGTTTCCCGAGTTCAATTGCCTGCGGTTTAGGAAGCATTTTTACGACCAGTAACCCTTTGATAATATTTTCCAGAGCCGTTTTATGAGGAAAAAGATTAAACTGCTGAAATACCATGCCGGTTCTCTGCCGCAACTGGCGAATCAACTCGCCGTTTGGAACTGTTTTTTGCCTGTCCAGAATAAGATCGCCAATACGTATTTGGCCACTGTCCGGAGTTTCAAGATAATTAAGGCACCTTAAAAGAGTGGTCTTGCCGGAACCGCTCGAACCGATAATAGCGCAGACCTCACCTTGCTTTACCCGCAGATTGACGCCCTTTAATATGGGAACATTGCCAAAGCTCTTATATAAGCCGATAACTTCAATCATGACGGTGACGATCCTCCCGGTATTTCAAGCTTTTTCTCCAGCCATTCCTGCACCCAGCCCATAGCACTAACCATTACCCAATAAAACATCGCTAAGGTAACGAAATAAGGCATGAACACGAACTGGGCCGAGCTTTGCTCCTCTACCTGACGGGTTAGTTCCGGCACAGTAACCACCGAGGCCAAAGATGAGGATTTTAAGATATCAATCAGGCAGTTCCACAAGGGGGGTACGGCAATCCGCACCGCTTGCGGCAATATAATCCGGCGTAAAATCTGGGAGTTGGTCATTCCCAAGGCTAACGCCGCCTCCCACTGCCCCCGGCTGATGGAGAGAATGGTCGCCCGGAAAATTTCCGAAATATACGCGCCAAAATGCAAAACAAGGCCAATTACAGCGGCGGGATAAGGATTAAGCACAATCTGAAAAGAAGTTAAGCCGAAATACAGTATCAACAGCTGCACCAATAACGGTGTGCCGCGAAAAAACGATATATACACCTTGGCAATATACTGCAGGATCTTAACTTTGGATATTCTCATCAACGCCACGATTAAACCCAGCAAAATCGCGCCGGCCATAGCGAGCAGACTGATCTCAATAGTGACCAGAGCTCCCTGCACTAAAATAGGCAGGGAGTTAAACACGATCAACCATTCTCTATTTGCTAACATCTTCACCAAACCACTTTTGGGATATTTTCAAATAGGTTCCATCCGCATAGATCTCTTTTAACGCTTTATTAACCGCTTCCACAAGTTCTGGCGAGCCTTTGCGGAAAGCAAAGCTCATTTTGGCCTGGTCAAAAGACGGTCCCGTTACTTTCAGCTGCTGATTGGGGTTTTTTAATAAGTACTCGGCAACAAATAACCGGTCATTTATCGCTGCTTCAATCCGGTTTGCCGCCAAATCAGCGAAAATCTCATTGGCCCCTTTATAATATTGAATATTCGCGCCGGCTTTTTTGGCTGTTTCATCCCAGTTGCTGCCTTGCGTCACACCGACTTTACGGCCTTTAAGATCTTCCTGACCTTTAATGTTTGCTGTAGCTTTATTTACAATAACTTGTCCGCCGGAAACCGTGTAAGGATCGGAGAAATCGTATTTAGCCAG
>JBEQCC010000195.1:0-5715 GCA_041639455.1 Pelosinus sp.
GTAGTATAAGAAAATACTGAGGTGTCCTTTTAAAATATAGCCGTTTTGAAACACAAAGACACAAAGCCGCTTACGCGGTCACGAAGAGCACATAGTCAAACAAAGGGGATATTAACAATAATATCCACGTTGTTTGACTATGTGCTTCTCGCTCTGGCATGATCTCCAGCCAGTAGCCGTCTGGATCTTGAATAAAATAAAGATTCATTGCCTTATTTTCATAACAGATACAATTCATTTCTTTATGTAAAGCATGTGCCTTTTCCAGATCATCTGTGATAAAGGCTAGATGAAACTCATTTTCACCTAAATCATAAGCGGTTTTTCGGTCTTTCATCCATGTTAATTCCAGTTTATGAGGAGTCTGTCTATCTCCCAGGTAAACCAAGGTAAATCCATCCATATCCTTCCTGGATGTCTCCACCAGCCCAAGAGCCTTACTGTAGAAATTCAAGCTTCGCTCTAGATCCAAGACATTAATATTGTTATGTGCTAATTTAAAATTCACAATTCTACCTCCTTTGTTGTTATCTATATTATATAAGAAAAGAGTGAATAATTGTCAAGGTATTACACAATTACCACTCTTTTCGAGTGCCTTATCTATTTTTTCTTTTTTCTCTTCCTGGCTGAGACTGCTGTTCACCTTTTTCATTCTCTTTTGGCTTGCGGCGGCTTCTTAAATTTGCTCCACTGTGATTTCCCGTTCTTTTTTTATCCGTTTTTCCAAAAACAAAGGTTCTTTTTTTCTCTTTTTTTTCTACTCCTGTTTTTCCCTCTTCACCTTTTTCATTAAACAGTCTTCTTTTATCGATACTAACCACTTTTTGATCATTGACTTTATGCTTTTCAATTGCTGCGCGAATACCTTGCTCAATCAATCTTACATAAGGCTGCTCGTGAGGATCAATTAATGTAATGGCCATACCGGCTTGCCCTGCACGCCCCGTACGTCCGATACGATGAATGTAGCTGTCTACATCGTGAGGTATATCGTAATTAAATATATGAGTAACACCTTCTACATCCAGACCTCTGGCAGCAATATCAGTAGCCACTAGAATTTGTATTTTAGCTTCACGAAAACGCTTCATAACCTGTTCCCGTTTTGGCTGGGACAATTCTCCATGAAGCTCATCCGTTTCATACCCCTTTTGACTAAGAGCCATATTTACGGCTATTGCACGCTTTTTGGTATGACAAAAAACAATTGCTAAATAGGGTCGATACTCATCAATCATACTACTTAGCTTGGCAATTTTCTCAGACTCAGATACTTCTACCATAATCTGTTTGATTTCATCTAATGTAATATTTTTTGTTTGTATGCGTATATCCAATGGTTTTCGCATATAACGGTCGGCTAATCCGCGAATTTTAGAAGGCATCGTTGCTGAGAACAGCATAGTTTGACGTTTATTTGAAGTTTGTCGAACTAATTCCTCCACATCCTCCAAAAAACCCATATGCAGCATTTGATCCGCTTCATCCAGCACGAGTTTCGTAACATTTCCAAGCTGAATCGTTTCTCTCCGCAGATGATCCATTAATCGTCCAGGAGTACCAATGACGATTTGGGCTCCTCCTTTTAACTTCTTAATTTGTCGATCTACATCTTGTCCGCCATATACAGATAACACCTGTATTCCTAATTGATCAGTTAACTTTGCCACTTCTCGGGTAATCTGGAGAGCTAATTCCCGGGTTGGTGTAATAATTAATGCTTGTACGATAGGTTTGCTGATTTCAATTTTTTCTAAAATCGGCAGTATAAAGGCTAATGTTTTGCCTGTTCCTGTCTGAGACTGCCCAACAACATCCTTGCCGGACATGATCGCAGGAATAGCCTGAACTTGTATTTCTGTGGGCTTCGTAATACCATTCTCAGCTAGAATCGTACCTATTACCCGTCGAATACCTAGGGCTGTAAAATCCTTTTGCATATAAACACCTCTTCTTATCCGTATAGATGATAGGTTTCACTAAACAGCAGATCTGATTTCAAATATATACGATACAATGTATTTTAAAAATATAAATATTAATGGTTCAAAAAAAAACTTCGCTATATTTCCTGGAAATATTACAATACCTTTTTAGAAAAAGAGTGTTAGTCTCATGGCCTAACACTCTTTCTCCTAATGGCTAAAAAAGCCTAACTGTATAAAGAACAAGATGGCGAATATATATAAGATCGGATGAACGGTTCTACCTTTACCTCTTAGCACCTTTAAAATAGGATAGACAATAAAGCCAACACCAATCCCTGTAGCAATACTATATGTCAAAGGCATGGCAATTACAATCAAAAAGGCGGGAAAAGCTTCCTCCAGATCATTCCAATCAATACTGCGCAAACCGCCCATCATAAAGAAACCGACAATAATCAAAGCGGGCGCCGTAACTGCAGGAATGCTAGCCAACATTTTGGCAATAGGAGCAAAAAATAAAGTAATTAATAACAGTATGGCCGTAACTACAGCCGTCAGACCGGTTCGTCCGCCTACAGCAACTCCTGAACCTGACTCAACATATGCGGAAGTAGGACTCGTACCAAGAGCAGCACCAACGGTAGTACCAACGGCATCTGCCAGCAGCGCTCCCCGCACACGAGGAAACTTTCCATCCTTTAATAACCCTGCTTGCTCTGCCACACCAAGCATCGTTCCTGTAGTATCAAATAAGGTAATTAGTAAAAAGGTAAATACGACTGCATAGAGTCCTTGTTCAAAAACTCCAGATACATTCATTTGCCAGGCAGTATTCTCTAAACCATAAGGCAGCATAAATAAACTTTCTGGCAGTACCAACATTCCTCTATAATAGGCGATAACGGAAGTAATCAGCATGCCGGCAAATAAGGCTCCCTGCACACGATAGACCATTAATACCAAGGAGATCACAAGACCGATAATTGTCATTAAGGTAATTGGTTCTGCCAAATTTCCTAGAGTAACTAATGTCGCGGGCGATGCGATAACAATTTTCGCATTTTGTAATCCAATGAAAGATATAAATAAGCCAATTCCTGCGGTAATTGCATGTTTTAAACTTGTCGGAATCGAATCAATCAAAATGTAACGAAATTTTGTTAAGGAAAGAAGCAAAAAGATAATCCCGGTTAGAAATACTGCTCCCAATGCGACCTGCCATGAATTTCCCCCTGCTAATACAACACTATAAGAAAAGTATGCATTCATTCCCATCCCTGGTGCTATAGCAATAGGATAGTTTGCGAATATCCCCATAATCAAAGTAGCCAATGCACTTGCTAAAATGGTAGCCATAAAAACACCATCAAAATCCATACCAGCAATATTTAAAACTGCAGGATTGACAATAACGATATATACCATTGTCAGAAAAGTCGTGATACCTGCCATTATCTCTGTAGATACCGTTGTCCCTCGCTCTTCTAATTTAAACCATGAATCCACGTATGAAACACCTCTATTCTATCTTCTTGCTTTCATTATCTTCTCCAAAAGACCAAAATTTATTTTATCACATTGACGTGTCCTTGTATACAAAGAATTTTTATAAAAACAGAAAAACGTTGCACATCCTAAAATAAAACTTTTTGAACCGCAAAAACGCAAAGGACGCAAAGGGATCTATTTATAACTTACTTTTTTGTCATTGCGCAGTCTTTGTTCCTCCTGTCTTTTTCATCTCAAAAAATTTATACTTTCTCGACTATTTAAAAAAGGTAACCATTTAGATACTTGCATCTAAGTGGTTACCTTACAAAACAAACAAACAAACGGATCTGATAGCGACGGGCAAGATAATCTAATTTTTATTTTTTCTCTTTATGTACAATACCGCCTGTTGCCTGATGGGTAGGAGTGACGGTTACCTCGCATATTTGAACATGGGCTGGCGCACTGGCTGCATAAACAACAATATCAGCAATATCTTCCGCTACTAATGGCTCAATACCATCATATACATTATCTGCTTGCTGCTGGTTGCCACGGAAGCGAATTACGCTAAAATTAGTTTCTACCATACCTGGCTGAATATTAGTTACTCGTATTGGAGTATCTACGACATCCATTCTAAGTCCATCACTAATGAACTTAACTGCTGCTTTCGTAGCACAATATACCGTTCCCCCAGGATAAGCTATAATCCCTGCAGTAGAACCAATATTAATAACATGGCCATTTAAATTATGTTTTAACATCTCAGGAACAATCTTTCTGGTAAGATACAATAATCCTTTTACATTTGTATCAATCATAGCTTCCCAATCTGCTGGATCTCCTTCGTGAAGTTTGTCCAAGCCTCGGGCTAAGCCGGCATTATTGACGAGTATATCAATTTTCTGCCAATCCAAAGGCAATGTATCGACGAGTTCATTGACAGCCGTTTTATCTTGCACATCCAATTGCAGCGCCAATACTTCTGTTTGATACTTCTCTTTTATTTCATTAGCTACTTCTTGGACCTTTTCTACAGTTCTTGCAGATATAATTAGTTTTGCCCCTACTTTTGCAAATAACTCAGCGCAAGCTTTGCCGATACCACCGCTGGCACCACTAATAAAGACAATTTTATTTTTCAATGTTTTCATTAGGCAGGTCCCCCTATAATTATATATATATCATTATCTTTCTACATGATTGATCATTTTCCTGCAATATACAGCAAGTAATAAAGATCAAACATTAGCTTTTTGCGCTCATAAGAAACTCTGCCTGAGCTTTTTCACATCTTGGTAACAGTAATTAAGGCAATAACTTCCTATATCTAAAACTGAGATCTTTCTTTGCCCAACACCAAATATAAGTACAAAAATACAGCTGAAATCCTTCGTTCTCAGCATCCTATACAAAAAGGCTAAGTCCAGACAACGTTAGAATTGTATCGGAACTTAGCCTTTTTATGCTTATGTATTTTTTCTGTTTTTCTACTTAATCATCGCTACAAAATCTTTACCAAACTGCTTGCAATTCTCAAGAGCCTGTTCATCTGGATTCCATAATGTGCGTAAACCATCATTAACAACTGTAAAACCACTGCCTTGTAATAAGGCTGATAATATCTTATTGCCTTCACCACTCCAGCCATAAGCACCAAAAGCAGCTGCTTTTTTATTTTTAAAATCCAAACCTTTGATTTCTTCCATAATTCCGGCTATGGAAGACAATACACCTTTGTAAATAGTTGGTGAACCAAGAACAATTGCTTTTGACTTAAAGACTTCACTGACAATATCATTTTTATCTGATTTCGCACTATTAAATAACTTTACCACTACTTTATCATCAGCAGACTGAATGCCTTGGGCAATTTCCTCTGCCATACGGCGAGTACCATTCCACATTGTATCATAAATAATCGTGATTTGATTTTCTTGATAATCTAAAGCCCATTGGGCATATTTAGTTACAATTTGCAAAGGATTATCCCGCCAAATAACACCATGACTTGTACAGATCATTTCAACAGGTAGATTCAACCCTACTACCTCTTTGATCTTTTTATCTACAAATTTGCTAAGAGGAGTTAATATATTTGCATAATATTTTGTACATTCTTGAAACAATTCTGCCTGATCAACCAGATCATTATACATAAGAGCAGAAGCATAATGCTGACCAAAAGCATCACTGCTAAACAAAATATTGTCACCTGTCATATAAGCAAACATGGTATCCGGCCAATGCAGCATTGGAGCCTCTACAAAAATAAGTTCTTTGGAGCCTA
>JBEQCC010000196.1:0-5714 GCA_041639455.1 Pelosinus sp.
GTATGTTATCTGACAATTATGTATAACAGGTTGAAGATAGTGGTCTACCGCTCCATTAAGACAAAGCCACGGAGCATTTCCAAAAGGTTGATAAGGCTTAGTAGAAGTAAAAAATTGTTCTACTGAACCAAACAAATATCGAATAACGAGCAAATGACGAATTGGATGAAAAGCGTTCCGTGGATATCTTACGATATTGGATAACCAATTTGTCTCATCGGATTTAATTGAACTTTGTGCTTGACGAAGACATTCGTCGGAATAATAATTACTAAAATCAAGAAGAAAATCTTTTTGAAAGACCCTACCTTTTGGAGTTGCGAATCCTTTTTGCATAAGTGCCTCAACGTAACGTTCCTTAAACCATGATAATTTTCGACTCGTAAGATGTGTATTCATCACCCAAGCCACATCTTTTGATAATTGGCTTAGTTCCTGCATAACTTTTGAGGAATAGACAACGGCATTAAGTTTAATTGAACATGCTTCAAAGGTACAAGCATGGTAGTTGTGAGGATTTATGTCGTGAATCGGAGCAAGACTATCCTGTAGAGGAGCAACATGTAGGGGACAAACAGCTATTCCAGGTATTTGGTGGACACGATGCCAATAAGCTTCGCCAAAATTCTGTTCATCTTCAACAAAACATTGTGAACAAACCCGTAAAAACTTTGGAGCTTTAACTTTGCTCGCCGTTACTCCAATCGTATTATGAATGCCACGTCCACCGTTTGAAATCATTGCAGTTATCGCATTTTGATTTCTCCCTGGCGGTAAAAAAGGTGCAAAAAATGGGAACAGGGTATGCTTAAAAATTATTTCATCTGCTACATACTCTGCTCCAATCGGTAGTTGCTTTAGAAAAGTTGATAGGTTAGTTGGTACATCTAAAATGCTTCTATTTTTTTTCGAGCCGAATAAGTCTCCAACCATAGCTTTGGGGCTTATTATTCCGCTCCGAATTTTATATCTTGCCATGACGCTATAGAGTAATTCATCAGGATAAGGGGTAGGAAAGAAACCTAGCAAGTCAATTTCTCCTCTCTATAAAAACTCCTCTACGATATTTTTTATGTACCCTTGCTCTTTTAGATATTCATACGTAGGTCGCTGATTCGCTTTCGCCTGTTGTCCAATAAACCGTAGGTCATTAACGTCTAGTATTGGAGAGTGTTTTTTTGCTTTAGCCTTAACTTTAGGCTTATTCTCCTCACAAGCAGTCAAGTTACTAACATCTAAAGCAAATTTAAATGCTTCAATGACAATCGTATTAACGTTATCCGCTTTAGTGGATGCCATCACTTCTTGCGCCGCTTTCACGGCTATGTTAGGGTCGATACCTAGCCTCATTAATTCAGAAATTACCTGTACCGCAATTGATTGGCTATTTTGGGGCGTTATTATTTTGAGTTTTCCTTGCCCATTCTGACGTTGAGTTAAAGTTCCTTTATAATTCTCATAGAAATCGTCATATTTGAGAGGCTTTATATCTCCATATTTTGCAATTTCGTTTAAATCATCAGTTTTTAATGCCTCTAACATCGGGCGTACTAACGTTAAACTATCTTTAGCTACTTCTCGTATAAGATTGGGAGTAATTATTTCATCGCCACCAATGGAAATCGCCCTTAGTTGAGAAATAGCATATAGCTTTACTGCGATGTCAGTAATTCCCTGGCTTTCCATATACAATGTATCCACTAATTCTTGCGTTAGTGCCGTTTTTGTCTTCGTCCACTGAAACGACCATATTGCTTCCATAAGTATTTGCCAGAGTTCATCGTTTTGCATACGTTCCCACACCATATCACCCTGACCACTACCGCGTCGCGCTTGACGGAACTCGCCTTGTAAGATGGGCATTGCTTTATTTGTCCCAATAAGAATTACTGGTACCCCGATGGTGTTTACAAGGGTCACGAAGAAGTTTAACATCTCCTCTGCTCCACCGCTTTTTGCTCGGCTTAGATGCTGAATTTCATCAATGATTAATGCTCCTAAACAATGGCTTTGTGCAATTTGACCCATGATAGGAAGCATGGTATTCACAGCAAAATTCCTTTTCGAACCATGTTTAGCAAAATAATTGGTTCCAAGTAGCTTATCGATAGCCATAAAAAAATTTGTACATAATGCTCTTATAGAACCATCATGCGGGCAATCAAGCTTGAGCCAACTTAGCTGATAGAAGTTGATAGAACGTTCCTTATATTTAGAATGAACAATGATTTGTGGATAGGCAGATAGAATTCGATTTATAGCTGTGCTTTTACCGATGCCAGATATCCCGATGATGGTAAATCCAGATGCGATATTTCTCGTATTGGCTGGTAAATTGGCAAGAAATTTCCCCTGCTTAATAGATTCATAACCTTGCTGGAGCCGTCTGGCGTAATCTGGAGTAAAAGGATTTCTTGAAACATATCCTTGTCTAATTGCCATTGAAAATCTTTGTTCTAAATCAAAATGCCTATCGAGAGGCTGAAAAACAGAGAAAATTCGTTGCACACAATGTAGCCGCAGATGTGGTTCCAGCATTCGTTCCTTATCGCTATAGTCAGCAGTAACGGCAAGCAAATCAAAAACCTCTTCGTAAGAAAAAATAGGCGGTAACGCCTCAATCAATGGGTTATCGCTATACTCTTTCAGAAATTGAGGAGAATATACGGCTCTTACCACATCTTTACTTTTTAACAGATTGGTATCTTCACTTATCTCCATCTTTTCTCTCCCGCATCTTTCGTTTTAGCAAATCAATATTTTTAGGAAAGGCATAACCTTCCTCGATACTTTCTTTTGAAGGGGATAAATCAATTATACTATCAATAGAATCTGATTTTTCTGCCGTTCCTTTAACCTCTTTCGGTACAAGTGAAAATTTTTCGTTTTTTCTATTTAGTTCCTTTTCATTTTTTCTGTTTTCTCGTATATTTCGCACCTGTGCCGCTTTACTTTTATTAGTTTTTGGGACTTTATTCTTAGCTTCATGAATGATATGCCCAATGATAGCGTTAAGGTCTGACTGTGATTGACGTGTTTCTTGCTCTAATTGAGTACGTTCATATTCTCTGAGGTCAAATAAATAATCCAACTCATTTAAATCTTGATTATAATAATTCTTTTGGGATGGTGCTAGATTGCAAATTTCAAATTCACTAGAACCAACATTCCAAATGTAAAGGTTATTCATGTTTCTTGGGTCATAGGAGATATTCACTTTCCAAGAACCTTTAATATTGGCTTTCAAATACCACTCTTCTCTAATTGCCTTTTCACAAGTGTAAAGAAGTTTTTTAAATTTTATCCCATCCGCTGTTACAGTCGCGGTATCTCTTGGCATGAGACTCAGCATAACACGTTGCTCATCAAATACTCTTGGAAGACTTTTTCCTATACTCCAATTCCACAAATCTCGTGGAATTGGCTTTATCCCTTCTGCAAATAATTCATTGTCACGAACATAGTGGGTCATGTAATTTTTATTATTGTGGTATAGTATTAACTCAATGATTAATTGATTAAAATGATATAAGTCTAGTGTTGCATCAAGCCGATAATCTTGTCCCATTCGAGTATTAAAATCAGGTAATACCGCGCCAGGAACTCGCCTTTTCACATAATCGTTAGTTGTTCTAAAATAGCGCTCGACGATACCTTTCCAATCAGCACGATATGGTGCCGCGTTTTCAATGCGAATATTTAAAGAATGGCAACGGTTTCTATTGCTTTGCCTTCTCCTTCTCCACGGTCACACAGGAGAGCTTCTGGAGCAAAATGACAGAGCCACTCTTCCTGAGTAATTTCTTTTCCATATTTGGCACAAAAAGATACTTTCTCAATCATAGCATTAGCAAGTGCCATTGACATGCCCATCCATGATGGACCTTCTAATCCAACATAATAACCAACAATCATTCTGCTAAAAATATCTATCACAAAGTAAATTACTGGACGACCGATAATCTCAGTAGAATCATAGGAACTTCGCAAATAAACATCACCAATTGTTGCATCAATTTGATATTTATATGTTGCCCATAACCCTTCTCCAGCAGACGAATTTAAAATTGGGCGCTCATTGAGTTCGAAGTTTCTATTCCCTTTTCGGGACCTTAAACTACGTTCAATGTCAAGTTTTTCTTCAAACCAATATAAAAACTGACGGAGGGATGGAGCATTGTGAATTTGGTCTAGTATAGGTAGCTTTACTCCTTCTTCGTTATAGCGAAAATCCACTGAATAAAAATCAGACAATAATAGATTATAGACTTCTGCTGGCGAGTAGCCATTTTGAACATAGTAATATTTATTTAATGCTTTAACAAATTTCTCAACGTCCTGCGGGGTAACATTTACGCCTTCACCTAATGAATCTTTGAATTTTCTTGGTCTACCGCGTTTCTTCTCGCCTGCTGATTTAACTTTACCTTTACCGCCAGAATTAAAGTAATCAGGCAAAAGGGCATTAGGTGTTTTACCACGTTGCCAGTACTTTCGAAGATACCTATATACCGTCGTAACTGCAATACCATGCTCATCTGCTACTTTTTGAATTAACGGGCCTCTCTTTTGACGGACATATATATCAGGTTCGTTTTCTTTGGAAAGTAATTTACCAATAATATCTAATGCCTTATCCCGTTTTTGTTTATTTTTTATGGATATTTTTTCTTCATCTACTAAATTGAGAAAAGGGTCTTTTTCTAAACAGACCGCTTTATTTTCTTCTAATGCCTCTCTTACATCATTAATAAGTCTTAACACAGGTAAGCCATTATCATTTTCATAATATATATCAAGAAAATACCCTAAATCCCCATCAGACCACAACAAACGTTCAGTCTTTCCATCCGACCACTGAATAATATCATTAACGCAAAGCATATTTAGCAACTCCCATAATAGAATTTGCTATGCAACCCATTCTCTCAAGTGGCATATTAATATCAATCTTTGACTTTATATCTAAGAAAATTTTTCTTCTGGCTAACAAGTGACGAAATAAACTTAAAGATGTACCACTTTGCAGATGATTACTAAAATCAAATTGAATGCAAATTTGTTGAATAGATGTATCCTTTTCTGCTTCAAGTCGTTTTATAAAAAGTGAACTCAATAACGTGAAATCAGCAGGGCTAATTCCTTGAATTTCAAAGTTAAAAAACGGATGAAAGTACTGTATATTTTGGACTACATCTATAGGTATTTCTTTTTCAGTTATAATCCCCCAGTCTACATTTCTCTCCAACCAATAACGACGCTCTATTTCATATTTTTCAAGAACTCTTTTCTTTTCAAGTTCAGCAGAAGGTTTAACGGTTCTAGCTACGTTATATGTCCCACTCGCGTTTTTTATTGTCAACAAAAAATCCGTAGTCATTACTACTGGAAAATTAGTCTTCTTATCATGAGGATACACAACACCAATTTTTTCGGCTATGTTTACGACTTCCTCCAGTTCTAACAATGGGTATTGTTCTCGGATATCGGTTATCTGATTGCTCCAATCAAATATATAGAAACATCTTGTTTCATTATCCGAAAACGTGTGGTGTACTCTTTGAGTTTTAATGCCTGATATTCTGGAAACTCTCCCCTGTGAAGGAAAGTCTTGAATCTGTATCCATGGAATATAGTCCTTCCCTATACCCTTACCTCTACCTTCTTTTAGATACCTCTGATACTTAGTATCAGACCATTCAAGTAAACGTTTG
>JBEQCC010000197.1:0-5698 GCA_041639455.1 Pelosinus sp.
TAAAACTTTTTGAAATAAGAACCATTATTCCTGCGAAGTTTTGCCTCGTCTGGCACAAAAATTACTCGTCATCGACCATTCCGCTAGTTTTCAGACACACCCTAGCTGTTTATTATATTCATTAATTTATCATTTAAAAAATAAATCCTGCAGTTTTTTCATAAATGGTAATTTCCATTAAATAAAAAGCAGGCTCCACAGGAGAGCCTACTTCTTATTCATTCTTTTTGTCTTTCACGAAATGCCCGGTCCATTTCTCGTTTGGCATCTCGCTCAGCCATATCTTGGCGTTTATCAAAGTTTTTCTTCCCTGTAGCCAATCCTAATTGCAATTTTGCCAACCCATGAGCAAAATACATTTTCAAAGGCACCAAGGTATATCCTTTTTCTTTGGTTTTACCAAGCAATTTATCAATTTCGCTGCGGTGCATTAACAGCTTCCGAACCCGCAGCGGTTCGTGATTAAAGCGATTCCCTGCATCATAGGGACTAATATGGGCATTATGCAGCATGAGCTCGGATTTCTCAATCCTAGCATAAGCATCCTTTAAATTGGCCTTGCCCGCCCGCAGAGATTTCACCTCTGTCCCTGTCAGTACGATGCCCGTTTCATAACTCTCATGTATATGATAGTCATGTCTGGCTTTCCTGTTTTCTGTAATGATTTTAATACTGGCTGTTGCATCTTTCAAAAAAACTCACCTCGATACCGCATTATCTCTTTACTTCTTTTTGGGCTTATTTCTTTTTGGTTTCGGTTTGGCGCGGCTTACCACAGCCTTCTTCGCTTTACTGCTCTTATTTTTCACAGTAGAGACAGTTCTTCGACCATTGCCAGAGCCTTCACTCTTTACACCATTTCCCTGGGGTCTTCCTCCGCTCGGCCTTCGATTTATTGATCGTTCAATCCAGGCGCTATTGGACTCTAAGACAAAGTCAATGTTGCGCTCTTCTGGACTGACTCTGGTTAGGATAACTTTTACTGCATCACCCAGACGATATATCTTATGACTGCGCTCACCAATTAAGGAATATTGTTCTTCCACATATTGATAATAGTCATCTTCCATACTGGATACACGTACTAAGCCTTCTACTCCATTATCCAGCTCTACAAAAATCCCAAAGGCCGTAACGCCGTTAATGATCCCGTCAAAATGCTCTCCTACGAACTGCGCCATATATTCTACGGTTTTCAGTGAAACCGTTTCCCGTTCCGCTTCTGCAGCCGCCCGTTCTCTTTCAGAGGAATGCAGGGCAATCTCTGGGAGCATGGCTGCTAATTTTGCCTTGCGCTTTGTTGATATATCTCCTGAATTAAAGGTCTCCCGCAGAATACGATGAACAATTAAATCAGGGTAACGTCGTATGGGTGATGTAAAATGAGTGTAGTAGGTTGCAGCCAACCCAAAGTGTCCCAGGTTCTGCGCTTCATAGCGAGCCTGTTTTAATGAGCGCAGCATAACCGTACTGATAATCCTCTCTTCTGGACGTCCTGAGATATGATTTAAAATTTTCTGCAAGGCAGCGGGCTGTACTTCATCTACCTTGGATAAGCTCTGCCCAAAATTATGCAATAGATTGTTTAATTTTACCATTTTTTCCGAGTCCGGTTCTTCATGTACACGGAAAACAAAAGGAACTTTTAGCTTATGCATATGTTCAGCAACAGTTTCATTTGCCACCAGCATAAATTCTTCAATGATGGATTCAGCTAGACTGCGGACTCTTTTTATAATCTCAATGGGTTTTCCCGTTTCATCTAATTTCACTTTTAGTTCCGGGAAGTCAAAATCGATGGCACCGCGGCGCATCCTTCGTTCCCGCAGGATTCGACACAGTCGTTCCATATTTTCTAATTGTCCCAGCAATTCCCGATGGTCATGGATTAATTCTTCGTCATGTTCCACCAAAATCTTACGCACTACCGTATAGGAAAAACGTTTCTGTACTCTTATGACACTGGGGAATAATTCATACGTAACCACTTGTCCTTTATGGTCAATTTCCATGTGAGCCGACATAGCCAAACGATCTTCTCCGGCATTAAGGCTGCAGATACCGTTTGACAAACGGCGGGGCAGCATGGGCAATACACGGTCTACCAAATACACGCTGGTTCCCCGCTCACTGGCTTCTTTATCCAGTACCGTATTTTCACGAACATAATAACTGACATCTGCAATGTAAACTCCCAGAAGATAGTTGCCATTCTTTAAACGTTCGACATATACCCCATCATCCAAATCCTTGGCATCTTCTCCGTCAATGGTTACAATGGGCAAATGCCGCAGATCACGCCGACCGGAGATTTCCTCTTCACTGATGGCATCCGGAGCATTCTCAGCAGCCTGCGCAACCTCAGCGGGAAAATCGATAGGCAAATTATGCCTTTTGATAATGGAGAGAATTTCAATCCCGCTGTCTCCGGTATTCCCCAGAACTTCTATTATTTTTCCCTCAGCGCTCCGTTTCTTTTCTGGCCATTTAGTAACTTCTACTACTACTTTTGCACCACTCGGGACGATATTTTGTCCATCCTTCGGAATAAAAATATCCTGACCTAAACGAAGATCATCAGGAGTTACAAAACCAAAATTGCGGCTGGCCTCATAAGTTCCCACAATACGGGTATTCGCCCGTTTTACAATGCGGATGATTTCACCATCCCGAGATTTGCCCTGCCCACTCTGGGTGTGAACACGAACGACTACCCGATCATGATGCATGGCACTCAACATCCCGTCTGGCGGAATGAAAATATCTGTTTCATTGGGTGTTCTAACTTTTTCGGGAATTACAAAGCCATATCCTTTGTTGCTGGCGCTTAACTTCCCTACCACTAAATTCATACGTTCAGGTACACCGTATTTGTCATAGCGGGTTTTAATAATATCCGCATTACTCTCCAGTTCTTCAATAACCTTCCATAATTGACTTAATTCCGTCCCTTTCAGCTCCATATGCTCGGCTAATTCTTCCGCTGTCAAAGGTTTATATGCTTCCGTTCTCATGAATTCTAAAATCTTTTCTTTTAATACGATCATGATGCTGCATCCTCCACCACTGCAATGGTGGCTTTACCTTCTGCGGTAACAGTCCCATCCGGCAGTGATAATTCACTCTTTATTTCGTACAGTTTACCACGCTGGGATACGATCTTGGCTCTTACTGTCAATTGCTGTCCAAGGGGAGTCGGCTGACGAAACCGCACTTCCAAACGTGCTGTTACTGCATTAAAACCTTTCATATTAATGTAACGGGCCATGACTTCATCTAAAAGAGTACTGACAAGACCGCCATGCATAATGCCATCATATCCTTGGTGTTCCGGCTTTGCTGTAAATGTAGTACGATAGCTGTCTTCCTCTTCTGTAAATTCAAGTTTTAGCCCAATTGGATTTTCCTTTCCGCAAGCAAAGCACCACTGATCCTTTAATTCCATTCGCATCACCTCAATTCTTTATTCAAGACCATTACAAGGTAAACCTAGAGATGTACTATGTCATCATTTTTTTCATTCTGTAGAAAATCAATTATCTCCTCAAATACCTGTTCACGTTCTATATCAAGAGTGACAATATGACCGGATTTTTCGAGCCAGACTAGTTTCTTTTCTATACTACCCACATGTTCGAAAATATAAGACGCACTTCTCGGCAGTACCGTATGTTCAAACCGAGCTTGTACTACTAATAATGGTACCTTTACCTTAGGTAAACATGCATCTACCTCTTTAATTAGCTCCAATAAACTGCTTAAGCTGCTAAGAGGAGTCGCATTATAGCCTACACAGTATTGTGAAGCAACACCTGCAAAGGATTTACGTTTCTTCGGAACAAATTGATATAATACACGATATAAAGGCAGCATATCTAAACGTTTGTCAGCAATGTAAATAGGAGTACTAAGAGATACCGCCTTATTGACAGGGTATTCTGCTGCCAGTTTTAAGGCTAATAATCCTCCCATGGATAATCCTACAACTGAGATTTCCTTACATACTGATCTTACTATATGATACCCATCTTCGACTCCGCTATACCACTGAGGCCATTTTGTTTTTGCTAATTCTTCCACTGTTGTTCCATGTCCGCTGATTCGCGGCGCAAAAACAGTATAGCCTTCCTGATGCAATTTTTCGCCAAGCAAACGCATCTCAGCAGGTGAACCCGTGAAACCATGCAACAATAAAACCCCTTTTTCACCGCCGAGTAAAAAAAATGGTTCTGCTCCCTCCATTATTGTCAAAAGCAAACCTCCCCTAAAGTTATTGCTGTTATTACAATTATACCATTTTATAGAATAAAAATTCTACCTGCCAGAAAGAAAACTTAATTAGATTCCAAATTATAGAAGGAATTGCTCTCTCTCTTTTTCCTGTAGTCGGATTATTCGGCGTATTTACATAACGGCAGGATAAAAATGCATCCTCGTCGAATTGAAAAATTGTTATTTTTTTCATAATATTCTATAGTTAAGTAACGGGTACGTATATAGACAGCATTTTTTTATTATTGCCATTTAACTTGGCAATAATAATCTTAATTGGGTCAACATATGAATATACGGCAAGTACTATTAGAAAAAGGAAGGAATCATGATGCAGGTTTTAGAACAGGTATTAGCTGCAAATCAAACTTTTACTAAGAATTTATCTGATCAATTTGTGCACTATTTTTCTGAGCCCAGCAAAATGCCAAAACGCCAATTGGCCATTTTTACCTGTATGGATACCAGGCTGGTGGACTTCTTAGAGCCAGCAATGGGAATCAAACGCGGTGAAGCAAAAGTAATAAAAAATGCGGGTAATTCAGTTACTGGTCCTTTTGAGGCCACGATTCGCAGCTTAATTGTAGGAATTTTTGAGTTGGGCGTAAAAGAAGTATTCGTCATCGGTCATTTAGACTGCGGTGTTTCCCACACAACATCCCAGGGTCTTACGGAAAAAATGCTGGCTCGGGGAATATCCCCTGATGCAATCAAAATGATCGAAAAAGAATTAGAAGATTGGCTGGACCATTTTCACCATCCTATTAACAATGTAAAAGAAGTCGTTGACAAAATCCGTAAAAATCCCCTCATTCCAAAAGATGTCCCCATCCACGGACTCATGTTTAATCCGCACACAGGAGAACTAAAGGTTGTTGTGAACGGCTACTAGAAACGCATAAAAAACATTTTGAAACACGAAGACGCGAAGAGGCTTTAGCTCTCTTCGCGTCTTCGTGTTTTCCGTTCTCTTTTTCTATGATAATAAAAGGGGCGCAATAATTAATGATATCGTACCGGCTACTTTAATTAGCGGATTCATTGCCGGTCCGGAAGTATCCTTAAAGGGATCGCCCACTGTATCACCAATAACAGCGGCAGCATGGGCAGGTGTACCCTTACCTCCATATTTTCCTGTTTCAATGTACTTTTTAGCATTATCCCAAGCCCCACCAGCATTAGACATAAACAAGGCTAGCAGAACCCCTGTTGCTGTTGCCCCTGCCAAAAAGCCAGCCAGTGCTTTAGCACCCATAAGAAAACCAACTACTAAAGGCATTCCGACGGCAAAGATACCTGGCATGAGCATCTCACGAAGGGCAGCCTTGGTACTAATATCCACACAAGCTGCATAATCAGGACGACCAGTGCCTTCCATAATTCCAGGAATTTCTCTAAACTGACGACGAACCTCTTCGATCATCTC
>JBEQCC010000198.1:0-5679 GCA_041639455.1 Pelosinus sp.
AGAGGTCTGGAAGCTGAATTCAAGCAAAAAACAGGTTTAGTTGTAGATGCATATTTCTCTGGAACCAAAGTAAAATGGATTTTAGATCATGTAGAAGGTGCTCGTGCGAAAGCAGAAAAATGCGAATTGCTGTTTGGTACTATTGATACTTGGCTAATCTGGAAATTGACTGGCGGAAAAGTACATGTTACTGACTACTCCAATGCTTCTCGTACGTTAATGTATAATATTCGCGAATTGAAATGGGATGCAAAACTGCTTGAATATTTAACTGTTCCGGCGTGTTTGCTTCCAGAAGTTAAATCTTCCAGTGAAGTATATGGTCAAACAGATGTTGCTATCTTTGGTGCAGCGGTACCTATTTCTGGTGCTGCTGGTGACCAACAGGCTGCCTTGTTCGGTCAAACTTGCTTCCAACCTGGTATGGCAAAAAATACCTACGGTACTGGTTGCTTCATGTTGATGAACACAGGCAGTAAAGTGTACGAATCTAAAAATGGATTGCTTACTACCATTGCTTGGGGACTTGACGGCAAAGTAGATTATGCATTAGAAGGCAGTATCTTTGTTGCTGGATCGGCTATTCAATGGCTGCGTGACGGTTTGCGCTTATTAGAAGCTGCTCCTGATTCTGAATATATTGCTAAAAAAGTAAAGGATGCTGATGGCGTATATGTAGTACCTGCTTTCGTAGGACTTGGTGCTCCATATTGGGATATGAAAGCTCGCGGTGCGATTCTTGGTTTGACCCGTGGAACCAGCAAATCTCACGTTGTTCGTGCGACGTTAGATTCTATGGCATACCAAACAAAAGATGTTTTAAGTGCAATGGAAGCTGATTCCGGCATTAAACTGCAGGCATTAAAAGTAGATGGCGGCGCTGTCGCTAATAACTTGTTAATGCAATTCCAAGCAGATATCTTAGGTGTTCCAGTGGATCGTCCTAAAGTGACTGAAACGACTGCTCTTGGTGCGGCTTATCTTGCAGGTTTGGCTGTTGGCGTATGGAAAACCAAAGAAGAGCTGATCAGTACTTGGCAGCTTGACAATCGTTTTGAGTCTACTATGGATGCTGCACAAAGTGCAACATTATACAAAGGTTGGCAAAAAGCGGTTAAACGCGCTATGGACTGGGAAGATTAAATTCAATTTAATAGCTATAAAAGGGCTGAGTTAAGAGATCCCTTTGTGTTCGATCAAACGGATACAAAGGGATCATATTTGCTTTTCCTGCTTCGCAGGTATAGTCTATAATTATGGGAAGCGCGGAAAGAATACAGGTAACCGCAGAGGCGCAGAGCGCACTGAGGGATATGTTTATATCTATCTATTTTTTCTCTGTGTGCTCTGCGCCTCTGCGGTTGAAAACACAGGTGCAGGTAGGCTCTGTTTCAAGTATTTACTTTAGAAAAGGGGGATTGAGATGCAAAAGACGACAGTTGTAGTAATTGGTGGCGGTGCCACAGGAGTTGGTATTCTGCGTGATTTATGCATGCGGGGAGTTGATGCAATTCTTCTTGAGCAGCAGGATTTAGCCTATGGCACCAGCTCACGTTATCATGGTCTCTTGCATAGCGGTGGACGTTATGCGGTGAAAGATGCCGAAGCAGGTAAAGAATGTATTGAGGAAAATACGATTTTACGTAGAATCGGCAGACATTGTGTGGAACAAACGGAAGGTTTTTTTGCCCGAACTCATTTGGATGATGAGGCATTTGAAGGAAAATGGGTGGAAGCATGCGCAAAAGTAGGAATTCCTACGATTCCCATTTCGGTAGAGGAGGCTCTTCGTTTAGAACCTAATTTGAGTCCTAAAATTAAGTCTGTATATCGGGTGCCGGATGCGGCCATTGACGGTTTTCGTATGGTTTGGCAAAATGTAGCGTCTGCCCGTAAATATGGCGGACGGGTACTAACGTATACTACAGTTGTGGGTATTGAACACAGCAATAATCAAGTTGTAGGCATTAAAGTTCGCAACACGTTAACTGGTGAAGTCAGCAATATTGCTTGTGATTTCATTGTCAGTGCTGCTGGCTCTTGGGCTGGGGAAATTGCTGCTTTGGCAGGGATTAACGTAAATGTGCAGCCAGACAGAGGAACTTTAATTGCTTTTAATCATCGTATTACCAGCCGTATTGTAAATCGTTTGCGTCCTGCTTCGGATGGGGATATTTTTGTCCCTCATGGTTCGATTACGATTTTAGGTACAACATCTGCATCTGTAAATAAGCCGGATGATACAGTGCCAAACGCAAAAGAAGTAGTAGAACTCTTAAATATTGGGGAAGCTTTATTCGAGGATATTAGGAGTTATCGTATGCTCAGAGCTTTTGCCGGAACCAGACCTCTGTATAGTGCCGATCCAAATGCAACAGGCCGCGGTGCATCTCGAGGTTTTGTGACTCTTGATCATGCTCATGATGGTTTAAAAGGTTTTGTCAGCGTAGTAGGGGGGAAATTCACTACCTATCGTTTAATGGCAGAAAAGGTAACTGATCTAGTATGTGGTTATTTGAATGTCAAAACAACTTGCCGTACTGCGGAAGAAAATCTTGTTGAGGATACTTCCCCAGCATTGATGGCGAAAGCACGCTTATATTTTCCTGCATATGGTGCTGAACTTGCTGCTTCACGATTAGGTTCAGACGGTCTGGAAAAGGTAATTGCCCGTATACAGGAAAAACCGGAAAAACGCCAATTATTGTGTGAGTGTGAAAATGTAACGATGGCTGAAGTGGAAGAAGCGGCAGCTGACAGTACCAGCTATATGATTAGCGATGTCCGTCGTAAGACTCGTATGGGGATGGGAACTTGTCAGGGAGCTTTCTGCACATTCCGCAGTGTAGGCGCAGTGGATGCCAATGGATTGTCATGGGGCAAAGATACCAATGTGTTATTTAAAGAATTCCTGCAAAGCCGCTGGAAAGGGATTCGCCCTATTTTATGGGGCAATGTCATGCGTGAAATGGAACTGACCCGGGGAATTTATGAAGGAACTTTAAACATAAATGGAGCGATTGACAATGAGGGAATATGATATTGTAGTAATTGGCGGCGGCTTAGCAGGTTTAATGGCGGCAGCAGCAGCGACAAAACGCGGCAAGAAAGTAACATTATTGTCTTTAGGTTCAGGAACCTTAACCATTGGAGGCGGCATCGTTGATGTAATGGGATATTTGGAAGGCGGCATACCGGCAGCTACTCCAAGTGCAGGGCTGCTGCAAGTCGGCGCCGGACATCCGTACAAAAAAATTGGTCGCCCGGCCATCGAAGAATCCATTCGCTTCTTTAAAGAGATTTGCGAGGAAGAAGGATATTCCTATATTGGAAATCTAGACAAAACCCAATGGATACCGACTGCTGCTGGTACATTAAAACCAACTTGTCTTGTTCCCAGAACAATGGACACGACAGAACTTAAAAAAGCAGACAAAATAACTGTCTTGGGATTTGATGCATTAAAGGATTTTTATCCTAGCTTAATCGCTAAGAACTTTAAAAAGATTCCTGCATTTGCACAAAAAGAGTATGAAGTGGTGATGGTTGATCCAAAACTATCTGAAGGCCGGGACGTTACTGCTCTGGATGTGGCTCGTTGGTTAGATACGGAGGAAGGTCTTGCAAGCTGCATTGAAAAAATGCGTAACGTGATACCTTCTGGTAGTGTAGTAATCATTCCGCCAGTATTAGGAACTCGTCCGAATTATCTTGTTAAAGAAAAATTAGAACAAGCTTTAAGGTGTACTTTTGTGGAAACTGCTTCTGTACCTCCGTCCATTACTGGTTTGCGTTTGCGTACCCTGTTAGTACGATATCTGAAGAAAAATGGTGTACGAATTGTGGAACAAGCGATTGTAGCGAAATCCATTGTGGAAGAAAACAATTGTCTGGCAGTGATCACAGAAGGCGTGGATCGGGAACGTACCTACTATGCTAAATCTTTTATTCTAGCAAATGGCGGTTTCTATGGAGGAGGCCTGCTTGCAGAGCCAGGTAAGGTAATCGAGCCTATTTTCAATTTACCAGTAGAGGCTCCAACGGATCATGAATTGTGGGCGAATTATTCTTTATTCTCCAGTGAAGCACAGCCTTTTGCGAAGCTTGGTTTAGATGTTGACGAAAAAATGCGTCCTCTTGATGCCAGCGGCAAAGTGCTACTAAATAATGTTTTTGTTGCGGGACGTAATCTGCGCGGCTATGATTTCAGTTTTGAGAAATCAGGGAATGGTGTAGCAATTGCGTCAGGTTATCAAGCGGCTATGTCAGTGTAAGGGGAGAAAAACAATGAAGAAACATCATAATAATCCGGATAGCTGTACAGCTTGTACAGTGTGTATTGCCAATTGCCCGGTAACAGCTGCGACTCGGAAGTTTCGTGGCCCTAAAATGGTTGGTCCTACTTTAGAAAGAATGAGATTATCACAAGATGATATTGAACCTTCTTTGGAATACTGCACCAATTGTAAAAATTGTGATATGTCATGTCCTTCTGGTGTCCCGATTTCTACCCTTAATATGTTAGCGCGGGCTAAACATTTTAAGAATCGTAAACGCAGTTTGCGGGATTGGATTTTGTCACATGGGGAGAAAATGGCTAAGTTAAGTGCTGCTACTCCAGGTATGGCTAATTTTGGAATAAAAATGAGTCGGGGCATATTGAAAAAAATCGGTATCTCTGATAAAGCGCCATTGCCGGCATATGCATCAAAATCTTTTAGCAAATTGTTTAAAAATCTGAAACAAACCAGTTACCCGGATAAGGTTGTATTTTATCCTGGCTGCTTTATTAATTACAACGATCCCCAAGTTGGTATGGATTTTGTAGCTGTTATGCAAGCGAATAAATTGGAAGTGATTGTAGAAGAGGGCTTTGTTTGCTGCGGTTCTCCATTAGTGGTAAACGGATTTTTGGATGAAGCAGAAGAAAATGCAAAACAGAATGTTCAAATCCTCAAGAAATGGACAGATAAAGGATATCCGATCATTACTTGCTGCACCAGCTGCGGTTTGATGTTGAAACAAGAATATCAGGAACTGTTCCATATTGAAGGCGTGGAGGAATATGCGAAACATTTATATGATGCAGGTGAGTTTTTACTCGATCTTCATGATCAAGGACGTTTGAATACGAACTTTGGCACATTAAATGAAAAATATATGTATCACGCTCCTTGTCATTTAAGAGCGCAAGGGATGGGCCTGCCGGGAGTCGAGTTATTAGCTTTAATTCCAGGACTTGATGTGCAGGATGCAGATGCTGGCTGCTGCGGTATTTCTGGTAATTATGGTTTTAAAGACGATAAATATGATATATCCATGGAGATCGGTTCAGGTTTATTTAAAACAATTAAGGATAGTGGGCGTGATACCGTCTTTTCGGAATGTGGTACATGCCGTTTGCAAATTGGTCATGGAGCCAATGTAAAGACATTGCATCCTTTAACATTAGTGCGTAAATCCTATGAAGCGTATCAAAAATAGGATTACTTTTGACTTAATTCCTTAATACACTCTACCTCTGGTGGCTAATGCCTAATGCAGCAGCAAATGATAGTTGGGTGAAAATTGGCCCAGCAGTAGAATTCGGTTTGATTCATTGTGCTAAATGCTGAATACACATATGGGAGGGAAAACCTGATGATACAGAAAAAAGTAGGTCTGTTTCACTTAATAATC
>JBEQCC010000199.1:0-5653 GCA_041639455.1 Pelosinus sp.
CTAAACAGCGGCAAGAGCCGGATCACCGGCAATGTGATGGGACTTGTGGAAAAAGAAATTACTGCGTTTAAGAGCTATGGTGAGGTTAAAGAGGCTTTTTTGCGACAGCTTTCTCATTTGATTAAGCATTCTGTCATCGGAACGGTAACCGCTCAACAGATACATGCGGAAATGGTGCCTCGTCCTTACCTTTCGATGCTCGTAGATGGTTGTATGGATAAAGGTGTTGATTTGAGTAAAGGGGGAGCCCAATATAATGTTGGTCCAGTCATTACTGGAATCGGAGTGGCTGATGCTGCTAATTCTCTGATCGTTATCAAAAAGTTGATTTTTGAAAAAAAGAAATATACCTTAGAAGAGTTGGGCAAAGCACTAGCTGTCAACTGGAAGGGATATGAAGAAATGAGAAAAGACTCACTGGCTTGTCCTAAGTATGGTAATGATGAAGATGAAGTTGACAGTATTGCTGTAGAAATTACTGATTTCTATAATAAAGAAATTAAATCCTATAAGGATTATTTTGGATCGCCATTTAACTCTGCATTTATGGGGATTTCCAACTACATTCCTGCGGGAAGTATTATTGGCGCAACCCCTGACGGCAGGAAATCCATGACTCCTTTAACGGAAGGTGTATCACCTCATGCCGGTACGGATATTACCAGTCCAACGGCTGCAATGCGGTCTGCCGCTAAAATCAATCATGATGTACATTCCGGGGGTACTCTGCTGAATATTAAATTTTCGCCAGATCTGCTAAAGACGCAGAGGAACAAAAAGAACCTTGCTTCTATCATTCGCGCTTATTTTTCTCTTGGTGCATTTCATGTTCAATTTAACGTTATTTCCACGGAAATATTACGAAAAGCACAAGAGCAGCCAAATGATTATAAAGATTTGCTGGTTAGGGTGGCAGGTTATAGTACACAATTTGTTAATCTTTCCAGGGAAGCGCAAGATGCAATCATCGAAAGAACAACCTATGAAAGTCTATAGTGTGATCCTATGAAGGATAGTGATCGGATTGCTGGCAATGTATTTCAAATTCAGCGATGGTCAGTTCACGATGGTGATGGGATTCGAAGTACTGTTTTCCTAAAAGGATGTCCTTTACGATGCAAATGGTGTGCTAACCCTGAATCCTGGAAGCTCAATCCTGAAATCTTATACTTTCGAGACCGATGTACAGGATGTGCACAATGTTCCTTGGCTTGTAATCATCAGGCAATTCTAAGGGATGGAGGCATTCCTCTTTCTTTTGCCAGAGAGAAATGCTGCTCTTGTGGTGAGTGCTGCGAAGTCTGCCCCAATGGGGCAAGAAAGAAGATCGGAGCCTTAATGACAGTAGAGGAAGTCATTAAAATTATTAAGCGAGACAGCATTTTCTACCGGGAATCAAAAGGGGGAGTTACCTTTTCTGGGGGAGAGCCATTTGCTCAAAGTGAGTTTTTGAGAGAACTGGTTTTAGCTTGTAAAAGGCTTGCCATTGATACTGCGGTTGAAACCAGCGGATATTTTGAGTGGAAAGATGCAGAAGATAGTATTGAAGAATTAGATACTGTATTTATAGACATTAAACATATGGATGAAGAAGTTCATGAAAGGCTGACTGGCGTCAGTAATCGGAAAATTCTTGAGAATGTTATTAGAATCTCTCAGGAGCATCATGAGGTTATCGTTCGTGTACCTTTAATCAGCGGGGTGAATGATGATCGAAAAAATATTGAACAAATGTGCCAATTTCTTCGAAAAAATGCAAGAATTCTTGGTGTGGAGCTTCTTCCTTATCATGCGCTTGGGCTTAGCAAGATGAATGCCTTAGACCGTGAGGAATGGGAAATCTTCAGCACACCTGATACAGAAAAGATGGAACAAGTAAAAAAAATCATAGCACAATATGAAATTAAGAATATAGATTTTAAATGATTTTTTTTTTCAGCTCATTTTACGAATCGTATGTAAAAGTGCCTTCAGTTCAATACTGCAGGCACTTTTATTATAGTATCTATTTGAATGTGTAAGTTTTATAGGTAGAAAAGATTTTATGAACCACAAAGACCCCCATGCCGACGAAGTCGGCATGGGGGTCTTTGTGGTTCGAGTCGTTTTTCTTTATCTCTTTGTCAATTGCGAGCGTAGCGAAGCAATCTCTTGCTTTTTAAGAGGTTGCTTCACTCCATTCGCAATTGACAAAGGGGTATGCAGGGATTGACTGGAATTTGGAGTATATGATAGTAGAGATTTAAATGCAGCTGTTTTTTATACGATAAGCAGGATTTGGGAAATGGAATTAAAAGATGGCGTTACTTTTTGGGCATTTATAACGTTAGGATAGATAGGAAGTATTTTTTGCCTAGGAGATGGTGATTGTTGCGTGACTGATGAAAATAGATTAATTACAAAAGCAAAGGATGGAGATCGGGAAGCCCTAAATGCATTGATTTTACATTGTTGGCAGCCGATCTATAGACTTATATATAATAAGATCGGTAATGAGGATGATGCAAGGGAATTGACCCAGGAAACGTTCATGAAGGCATTTCGTTCATTACCTCGATATAAAATCCTTGATGTACCATTTAAAAGCTATCTGGCGAGAATTGCCATAAATGCAGTGACTGATTTTTGGCGTAAAAATGGGCGAGCACCTCAGATTGTCAACCTTACTGAATATCAGGAATCTATTCTTGATAGCAGAGAAAATCCCGAAGAATATATTTTGCGTATAGAAGGACAAGAGCAGATTATCAATTTGGTTGAAAATTTGCCAGAAGAGCAGCGTCAGACGATAAAATTGCGAATTATTTTAGGATTATCCATTCATGATGCTGCCATGCAGATGAATAAGACGGAGTCAGCAATTAAGATGCTTCAGCAGCGAGCTTTGAAAAATTTACGTAAAATGTGTTTACGTGCCGGTATACTACAATGAGGAGGTGGAGCGGATGTTAAAAGATAAAGAATATGATCAGGAAGAAGAACTTTCACAAGGTTTAGATCAGTTACATGAAGGTAAACAGCCTGCTCTACAGGATGAGGAAGTGAAGGAATTGCTAAAGCTAGCTGCTGCTGTTAAACAGTCTTATCAACAAGAGGAGCTGCCAAGAGGATTAATTGGTGAAATGGCTGATACGTTGTCGGCGGAATTAAGAGCACAAAAGATAAAACGGCGCAGAAATTGGCTGTATAGTGGTTTTATCGGTACTGTAGCTGCAGTGTTTATAGCTGCATTTGTACAATTCTTATTGCCGCAGACACCTGATTCTAATATTACACAGACAACAGACGATAGCATAGAAAGGCAGCAAATCGCTGCGACCACTGATCAAGCTGCTAATTTGAACATTGCAGAATTGAGCAGGGAGAGTACTTCCCAATTGGTGAAACCGGATCATCAGGAAGAACCCTCCAATTCTAAATCAACTGACAAAAAGGCTGCTGATTCTTTACCGATGGTAATTGCAGAAATTATCCAAGGGACAGAAGCGCCGGCAAAAGAGGAAAAATCGAATCAAGTCGCTGCTCTTCAGCAAGATGAACCTAAAGAGACAACCATACAAAGAAGGATATTCATAGATGAGAAGATAGTTGATTCTCCGAAAGCAGAAGAGCAGAATCAGTCTAACATTGCTACAATGGTGGTAATACCGAACCTGAAAGCGCAGTCTATCAAGATAGATAATGTTCGCAGAGTTGTGCGGCAAGTTTATCAGATAGGGAATAATGATGAAATTATCATTACTCAAAAAATGCCGGATGAGAGTCAGATAAAGAGTAAAGCGAAGATAAAGGAAGATGCAGCCCAGGAGAGCGTCCAAAGTGCAGCAATGGAGCCTTTTATGAAAAAGGCAGGAGAAAGTATGAACAGTATCACAGTGAAGGTTGACAGATATGATATCACAATTGAAGGCAAAAAATCAGCAGAAGAACTGCAAAAGATTGCTGATTCTTTAAGGGTAAGAGAAATAAAGCCATAATGTAGAAATAAATGTAATACGATCCGTTACCTTTTGGATTGTATTACGTTTATATCTATGAATGACTAAATCGCCATTAGGAGGAAAAGATGAATAGGTATTTGAAACAATTTGCAGCTGGGGCAGCCATCGTGACTTCTGTTGGAATACAGATGGTAATGCCCAGTTATGTTGATGCTGCTATGAAAACAGTTGATTTGGAATCATCCATTGTTGCCAGTGCAGAATCTATAAATCGAAATACCAGCAAGATAGAACTAACTGGCTCTCCAGAATTTTATACCAATCGGAAAGCATACATAGGAGGGGGAGTGGAGGGACTTAATTATGAAAAAATGATAAAGTGGCAGCAAAATGTGGATGAAGGCAAAGAGCTTTGGCGCATTGATCCTATGCAGGTTGCGAGAGTAGAAGGTAAAAAATATGGATTTACGGAACAAGATGGATTTTCAATAGTGAAGATCCTGCGCAGCAGCTCAATTTCCCGTTATGGACAAATCGACGTTGAAATTATACGCCAAGGTAAAATACATACCATGACCTTGGTAAAACCATTTGCTCAGCGAGATACAATATGGACAACGTATAAGGTCAACGGCACCCTGGTTTCTACTGATACATCGGTAAATACAAAGGTATTGTTTAAAACCAACAAGTACGAAGAGTGGAAATTCTATCGGTCTGAGTACCCACAAGAGATGTTTTTCGCTGCCATTGACAATCATAATGGGCGATTGACTTATAGCAATCGTATTGCAAAAGAAAAAGTAAATCAGTTTAAAGATTCAAAGTTTACTAATAAGCTTATATTATTTGCAAATATGGGAGCGTCTTCAGCGCAATCGGATATTGGCATTGAGAAAGTAACAGTAAGCGGCAGGAATATGACTGTATATGTCCATACAAAAAGCCCGCATCCTGACCAGTTTATTACGATGAATATCATCTATCCAAATGATTACGTTGCGATTGATCGCAGCCTTATTGAAGGACGAGGTACGATGAAGGTCACTTTTATTGATCAAAATGGTACGATCATCGGCAAAGATAAGCTGAAAATAAAAAAAGAATAAATATAGTGGAATGAGCCGTTACTTATTTCAAAATAAGACGTTTTAAATAATAGAAGGACAGCAAGAAATTACTTTTGCTGTTTATAAGGCTAAAATTATTGGAGGTATACGAAATGTTAAAAAAGATTATTTTATTAATTACTATGAGTGTATTGATAGCCGTCCCAGTCTTCGCAAATGAAGCTCCCAAAACAGTGATACAGGTAACTGGAAACAGTCAAAAGGAAGTTACTCCTGACATTGCGCGGATTACTTTTTCTATCAACTCGGTGAACGCCAAGCTAGAGAAAGCAAAGAATGATAATACTCAAATTGCAAATCAAGTATTTGCTAATTTAAAAGAGCAGGGAATTACCCAAGAGCAAATCAAAACTAATACATATCAAGTTGACCCGGTTTATAACTATGAAAAAGAAAAGCTACCCAGATTAGAAGGATATCGTGTAACCAATACTCTTGAAATTCGTACTTCAATTGATAATGTGGGAGTTTTGGTGAATGAAATTACAAATGCAGGTGCCAATGAAATAAACTCCATTCGATTTGAAACAGCAAACGAAGCAGACAGTAAAGATGAAGCATTAAAAGATGATATTGGAGATG
>JBEQCC010000200.1:0-5649 GCA_041639455.1 Pelosinus sp.
AGCGCGCCATAATCCACCTCTAAGCAGTTTTTCTCTATACTTTTATTATATCATAGAAGCCTTGATATTCGGGACTTATATGATATTTCATGGATTTTTCTTAGAGGTGTTTTCGCACAGTCTGACGTCCCCAAACATCTTTAATATAAACAATTGTACAGCAGCGCATCTCATCAAACTTTCCTCTTATTCTCGCCAATGCTGTGGCTGATTAAGCACATCAGAACACTGAACCTTGCCATTAACTCTGCCTATTACGCCGGAACGTAGTTCTTGAACCATCCATGCATCAGCATGTTCATCTGGAATGAGATAAGGAGCATCAAATCCATGTTTTCCAGCCACGCAGAAACCATATTTGGGATAATATGTAGGATGACCAAGAACAAAAATCAATTCTACCCCTACTGTTAACAATTTCGTTAATCCGTATTTTATTAGTTTACCACCAATTCCTCTGTTTTGAAAATCTGGCTGAATTGCAAGAGGTGCCAGTATAACCGTTGAAATCGCCTGATCTGGATTAGTAAGCTTTGCCTTAGAAAAAATAACATGGCCAACTATACTATTATTTACTGTTGCAACAATGGAAAGCAACGGCAATGCTGTAAGGTCCACTAACAAATCATTAACAAGTTGAGAAATTTCTTCTCCTCCCTATTTAACTTGTATCAGTATTAAAAAATACAGACTAGAAACAGCGTATTTCCTCCGGCATTGGATTAGGCAGGCATTCAGCATCAAATTCAAAATCCGTCGGAATGGTTATCATATATTGATGAATAATTTAGTTCCACAATAGTAACACGTTACACACATAAAACAAAACCTCCACCTGATATATACTAGGTCTATAAACCCAGTATATATCAGGTGGAGGGGACTTTCAACTTATGGTGGAGGCGATCCGTGGCCAGACAAATCCCATATCCTATTCCACAATCTGGGATTCGGCTAATTCAATTCCTTACCTTTGGTCCAAAGTTCGTTCTCGCTCAAGTCAACATCATCATTCCAGCTAATTCCGAATCCTCCACCGTCAACCTGCACGGCTTTGAAAAAGCTTCTATCGCGTAGAATGCTGAAACGCTCATAAATGACAATGGGAACGTCCCCAAATATCTTCCAGCATGAAAGCAACTATGGACAAGCTGGAGCAAGAAAAAGCCGAAATTCTTATGATAATCAATGAATATCAAACTAAGCTGAAATCTGTATCATTAGACAAGTCAATGATTCTTGCCTATCTTGAAAAAGATATATCTGCATTAAAAATGCAAAAATCCAGATGACCTTAAAAAGATCATCCAGACTTATATTGAAAAAGTAGTAGTTTACGAGGAGCACGTCGAGGTACACCTCGTTCTTTTTGTACATATGATTGGTGGAGGCAATCCGTGAGCAAACAATCCCACATTTGATTCCACAATCTGGAATCAAACAAAGTCAAAATCTCTTAGTTCTGTGGCTCTGGAAGCACATCCGCTGCCGATTCTCTACGGACATGCACAATTGCCAGTACCTCAACTTGGCCTAAGGCAATTCGATAAATCAGGCGATAAGAGTAAATGATCAACTCCCTAACGCTAGGGTCATCAAGTTCAGGAATGATTCGCCCCATTTCGGGAAAACTCTGTAATGCTTCAGAGCGGGTTACAAAATCTATAGCAACCTTTTTCGCATAGCGTTCTGAATCTCTCCCAATAAAATCATGAATCTGCTTTAAATCCCGCCTCGCTGGTTCGGACCATTTCACCATGAGCCAATCTCTGCCTTTAAATCAGCAACGGAAATACTCTCACCACGCTTAATTGCATCCAGTCCTTTTTTCACTCTATCAATGACATATAGTCTGTACATGATTTCTTCTAGATTAGCTGTTTCAGGCAGCTTAGAGATGGCGTCAATTGCTTCTTGTTTTAGAGTTTGCATAAGCTACCTCCTCATAAATTGATAAACTATAACTGTATTGATTATATCATATTCGACTTGCTAAGTAAAACAAGTTGGCTTTGCCCAATAGAGCAAATACTGTTTTTGAAATCATTCCATGTTCAACTACATCATCATTTTCACCCAGCAAACGATAGTAGATCGTCTCACCTAAAATGACAATGGGGACGTTCCTTTTTTGTGACAAAAAAGGAACGTCCCCAAATATCTTTAAAAAGGAACGTCCCCAAATATCTTTTTTACGAGGAGCACGTCGAGGTACACCTCGTTCTTTTTGTACATATGATTGGTGGAGGCGAGGAGAATCGAACTCCTGTCCAAAGGCATTACTACATGGGCTTCTCCGAGCGCATTCTGTACTTTAACATTCGCTCCATTGACGCTTACAGACGAGCTTCGCTGGTGCTATCTCTTTAAAATTTCCCAGTCGGTCCGCGGAGAATTAGACCTCAGGTATCCTGCATCGTGACGTCCTATCCTTCTCCGCAGGAGGGGAGACGGTAGAACGTTAGCATTAAGCTGCTAAAGCGTATTCGTTGTTTTCAATTATTGTTTTTCCACCGTATTGCGGGCTGATGGAATCCCGGCTCGCTACCCATGCCACAACAACCCCTGTCGAAACCATTACGCCCCCGATTTCAACATTGCATGATAATGACTCGAAAACTATGCGTGTACGCTTCAACACACATAACTCTCCTGTGTATCATTATGTACTCATTATATCATACAATCAACCAATGTACCAACTATAAGTATTACCATTTTTATAAGATCACCATGTTAGCGTTTGTCTTCAATAACATGTTTAAAATACTCAATTTTTGAATAAGGTGGAATAGGATGTAACAAAATAAAAATTTTTATATCTACTCTTTTATCAAACTCGCAGGAAATTACATTTTTAAACAGGAATATACTACAGAACGAAGGAGATGATTCCACTGAGTCAACAACATTTAGGTGCTTTATTAGTCTTATCATCGGCTGCGGGCTTTAGCACTTTGGCAATTTTTATTAAACTTGCATATGGCGCAGGTGCTAATACCTTTACAATACTGACCATGCGTTTTGTATTGGCCTCCTTATGCCTATGGCTGTTATTACGTTTTTTAAAGATTTCGCCTCAAATTCCAACCAAAACTGCAATCAAACTCTGTCTAATGGGAGCACTGGGCTACGGCACCATGTCTTTAGCATTTGCAGCTTCCTTAAAATACCTGCCTGCTTCCTTATCTGAAATGCTGCTCTTTACCTATCCTACGGTCGTGAGCGTTCTTTCTTTCCTGATTGGCGATGAAGAATTTAGCTGGCAAAAAGGTGCCTCTCTTGCTATTTGCTTACTAGGTCTTTTTTTTATTTTAGGCGTCTCATTTACTGGTCTTAGCCAAGTAGGCATCCTGCTGGGCTTAAGCAGTGCCATTGTATATTCTTGTTATATTCTCATTGGAAATCGAGTACTAAAAGATGTTCATGCATTAGTTGCCACCACCTATGTATCTTCCGCTGCAGGCTTTGCCTTTGCTGCTTACAGCATTACGACAGGTCAGCTTATACTGACAACTCTTCCCCTCCATGGCTGGCTGGCCTTAACAGGAACAGCTATTTTCGGAACTATTTTAGGTATTTTAGGATTTTTTGCTGGCATTATAAAAATCGGAGCAGCTAATGCTTCGATCATCAGCACTGCTGAACCAGTCCTGACAGTCTTACTCTCAGTGCTAATACTCGGAGAGACCCTTACACTCCTTCAAAGTTTAGGCGGCCTTTTGGTTATTGGCAGCATATTGCTTTTACAACTGTATACGAATGACTCCAATGTCAAAGATGAAAGTCTGGAAATAGGTTAAGTATTTTTATAACATACTCTTTAAAAATGCTTGCGTGCGCGGCTGTTCTGGATTGTTAAAGATTTGTTCCGGTGTGCCTTCTTCCACAATATCGCCATTATCCATAAAAATCACACGTTGAGCCACTTCTCGGGCAAAGGCCATTTCATGGGTTACAACGATCATTGTCATATGTTCTAAGGCAAGCTGACGCATGACTTTTAATACTTCTCCCGTCAACTCTGGATCAAGGGCAGATGTAGGTTCATCGAACAGCATGATATCAGGCTTCATCGCTAAGGCTCTTGCAATCGCAACCCGCTGTTTTTGACCGCCCGACAATCTTGATGGATAGCTATTCTTTTTCTCAAATAGTCCTACCTTTTTAAGCAGTTCTTCCGCTTCAGAAATGATAAGTTCTTTTTTGATTCCTTTTACCAACATCGGCGCTTCAATAATATTATCAATCACTGTCATGTGAGGAAATAAATTAAACTGCTGAAATACCATACCCATTTTAAAGCAAATTTCCCGAGCCTTTCGCTCTGAAACGTACTGACATTTCCCCTCTGTATCTTCAGTGGCCAGGATTTCACCCTCAATTTCAATTGTTCCCTGATCAATGATTTCCAATCGGTTTAAACACCTAAGAAGAGTACTTTTACCAGATCCGGAAGGCCCAATAATAGCCACAACTTCTCCTTGTGCGACTTCAAGGCTAATACCTTTTAAGACTTCAAGATGATTAAACTTTTTGTGGATATTTTTCAAACGTAACATATTCATAAAAACTCACTCCTACTCATCATATGCTGCATAGCGCTCTTCCAATTTATTAAATACCCATGTTAATACCAAGGTCATTGCCAAATAAAATATAGCCGCAATAACAAAAGGGGTCATATCGAACTCTCGCTGTACGATGGTTCTAGCAGTTCTAAGTAAATCATTCATGGCAAGAACGTAAATGAGAGATGTGTCTTTCACAAGTGTAATGGTTTCATTACTAATGGGCGGTACTACCCGTTTTAAGACCTGTGGAAGTATGATTCGCCTCATCGTCTGGACATATGTCATACCTAGTACTTTACTTGCTTCATATTGTCCCCGCTCAATAGATTGTATTCCCCCACGAAAAATTTCTGCAAAATAAGCCGCATAATTGAGTACAAATGCCAGAATAGCTGCCGAAAAGTCCGGTAATTTAATACCGATATAAGGCACTAAAGGTAACGCATAATATACAAATAAGAGCTGGAGCATGAGGGGTGTCCCCCGCATCAACCATATGTATGTCTCTACTAAAAAGCTAATAGGTTTGTATTTCGATATACGAGCCAATGACAAAAGCAAGCCTAAAGGCAATGAAAGCACTAAGGTAATAAAGAACATTTGTAGTGTCACATTGACTCCATCCAGCATAGGCCCCATCATGGTTATTATTTTTTCCATTCATCTTCTCCTCTCTCTTGACTTTAAAAAATACAGCCTCTATTATATCATATCTCCCTGGGTGATTGGCTTAAGAAAAATCCTAGGCATCATTAAAAATAAAAAGGTTCCCTCTAACTAAACAATTATAGATGATGTTAAATATAGAAGGCTAATGGCATCAACCATTAGCCTTCTATTGTTACTTGGTGATATCTGAGCCAAACCATTTTTGCGATATTTTAGCAGAAGTTCCGTCTTTTTTCATTTCATTTAATGCTTTCTGCATTTTATCCCGAAGGTCTGTATCTTCTTTTCTAAATCCGATACCATATGTACCGACTTCACCGATGGGCTTTTCAATGGCTACGTATTTATCTTTTTCTTTAGACATATAGTATCTGCCAAGTATTTCATCTGTAACAACCGCATCGAC
>JBEQCC010000201.1:0-5616 GCA_041639455.1 Pelosinus sp.
CAGGCAGCTTATCGAATACAAATTGGCGAAAAACTTACTAAAGGACTTGGAGCAGGTGCAAATCCGGACATTGGTGAAAAAGCTGCTCAAGAAAGTCGTGAAGAAATTATAAAGGCATTGCGTGGTGCTGATATGGTTTTTGTAACTGCAGGAATGGGAGGCGGTACGGGTACTGGCGCAGCTCCTGTTGTTGCTGAGTGTGCTAAAGAGGTAGGAGCATTAACGGTTGGTGTTGTCACGAAACCCTTTTCTTTTGAAGGTCGGAGACGTCAGGCGCAAGCTGAAAGTGGAACCGCAAAGTTGAAAGAAAAAGTAGATACTCTGATTACCATACCGAATGATCGCTTATTGCAAGTCGCGGATAAGCGTACTTCTATGATTGATGCTTTTCGCATTGCTGATGATGTATTACGACAAGGGGTACAAGGGATTTCGGATTTAATTGCTGTACCAGGACTTATTAATTTGGATTTTGCAGATGTCAAGACCATTATGACTGATACGGGTTCAGCCCTAATGGGGATTGGATATGGTTCAGGCGATAATCGAGCAGTAGCTGCAGCTGAAGCGGCAATAAAGAGTCCTTTACTAGAAACTTCGATTGAAGGGGCCAGGGGAGTTCTTTTGAATATTACAGGAGGGCCAAGTTTAGGTTTACTAGAAGTAAATGAGGCTGCTGCGATTATTTCTGATGCAGTTGATCCTGAAGCAAATATCATTTTTGGTGCAGTCATCGATGAAAATTTTCAGGATGAAGTTCGTGTAACTGTAATTGCTACAGGGTTTGATGGTAAGCCTCTTAGTGTAGTAAAAGGAAAATTGGAGAGTACAACGATAGAACCTTTTAAAGTACGTGATTTAGATATACCAACATGGATGAGACGTTAATAGTAGCCTCTTCCGTTAATGCGAGAATATAAAATGAATAATGTAATAAAAAAGCATTGCAAAATTTAATTTTTGCATGCTTTTTTTTTAGGATGAAAAAATAAACAGCAATCTATTTTTCATCATGATTGGTAAAAAATACTTGGAAGAAAAAACCATATTTCTACAAAAAAATAAAGATCATCTTGTTATAATAAGAATAACTTATGCAATGAAACAATAGATTATTATTAAAATGTATATTGCCGTTACGTTTATGATGATAGGAAGGTTATTTATGTATATCTATGCTGATGTGCTTTTTATTATTAATATAATGATGAATAGTATGATTCTAATGTTAACGGCTTGGACGGTAGGAGCTACATATAAAGTTTGGCGGATAGTATTAGCTGCTGCAGTAGGGGGGGGCTACGTCTTAATCGGTATGCTGCCTAATATGGAGTTCTGTCATACCGCTATCGCTAAATTACTAATGTCATGTTTGCTGATTTATATAGCGTTTGGCTATACATCCAAACGCAGATCATTTTTATTGTTAGCATCTTTTTATGTTGTATCCTTTATTTTAGGTGGTTCTATTGTTGGATGGGTTTATTTCTGGCAAGTGAATGATTCTCATGCGCTGATCAGAATTCTTACAACTTTATCCTGGGAAAATGTATTATGGGGAAGTTGTTTAGGAGCTATTTTGATTATTACTATCATACGGCGTATGTTATCGAGTACAACTCGGCAGCAAAGTCTATATCCAGTGAAAATTGAATATAATGGGCAGGTGGTTAAGTTAATAGCCATGCTAGATACAGGTAACAGTTTATATACTACAATAGGTCATAAACCAGTGGTTTTAGTTAGTCAATATGTTATAGAGTCAATTTTAAGTGAGGATGTGGTAACTTTTTTACAAGAGAATGTACCAGAAATGTGGCTGGTGAATTTATCCCAGTGCACTGATGAAAAATGGCTATCACGTACACAAATTATTCCTTTCCATGGCATTGGAAGCCGCAGTATGTTGCTCGCTTTTAGAGCTGACGCCTTACTTGTATCGCTATCAGGTACAGCAGAAATAAGGATTCAGAATGTGGTAATTGGAATTTATAGTGGTGCTCTATCAGAGGATGGAACATATGCTGGCTTATTACATCCGCAGATAATCAATGAGTTATACAAAAAAGAGGGGGCAAGTATATGCGCATAACATGGTCTATCATTAAAATAGTGATCAAACTAAAGACGATCTGTTTGTTGCAAAGATTGGGAATATTGGCGGCTGATGAGGTTTTTTATGTTGGTAGTACAGAAGTATTGCCTCCCCCTTTAAGTAATGACGAAGAAGTATTTTTATTAACTCGTTTGCAAAAAGGCGACTTAGGAGTTAAAAGCATTTTTATTGAAAGAAATTTACGTCTAGTCGTGTACATTGCCCGCAAGTTTGAAAATACAGGAGTGGGAATAGAAGATCTTGTTAGTATAGGGACAATTGGTTTGATTAAGGCCGTAAATACTTTTGATCCTGTAAAACGTATAAAGTTAGCGACATATGCATCGAGATGCATTGAAAATGAGATTTTGATGTATCTTAGGCGTAATAGCAAAACTAGAGCGGAAGTATCTTTTGATGAGCCTTTGAACATCGACTGGGATGGTAATGAGTTACTCTTATCGGATGTGCTAGGTACAGAAAACGATATTATTTATAAATCCGTTGAAGAAGAAGTGGATAAGACTTTGTTGCATACCGCTATGAATAAACTATGCGGGCGAGAAAGGCGTATTATGGAGCTGCGATTTGGTTTGCATGATGACGGAGCAGAGCGTACCCAAAAAGAAGTTGCTGATATGTTGGGAATATCTCAGTCTTATATTTCTAGACTGGAGAAGAGAATTATCAAGCGCTTGCGTAAAGAAATTATGCGTATGGAATAACGATAAAGCAAAGATTTAGTCTATATGCAATGCATTGAGAAATTTAGATAAAGATTGTTAATCTGCCAAGGATGGAATATAGGGATTAGTTTACTTCCTATGTAACGTCGATCACCCCTATATTCCATCTCTGACGATTTGTCGTGTAGAAGAGTTATTTTAACATATAAGTTGAATCTTATCCAATACACCTCTGATGAGGTGTATTTTTATTTTTAGGAGAAATATAGCTGCAAGACTTATTTCGGTAAGAGTTTGTTGGTTTTTAGAACATTCGCTTCATCCATTGTAGCGAGGATGAATAAAACTAACTATCCATGGCAATAATGCTCATGTATGGTGATAATTCAAATGGTCTATGCAAACCAATGGGGGGAATAAAATGATTATTAATAAAGTAGAAATCTGCGGCGTAAATACAGCGAAACTCCCGGTGCTTTCCGCCACTAAGATGCGTGAACTATTTGTGGTGCTTCAAAATGGAGAATTGTCTGTAAGAGAACAATTAATATATGGTAATTTACGATTGGTACTGAGTGTTATTCAACGATTTAATAATCGAGGAGAATATGTAGATGATTTATTCCAGGTGGGTTGTATCGGTTTGATGAAAGCCATTGATAATTTTGATCTGTCGCAAAATGTGAAATTTTCCACCTATGCCGTGCCTATGATTATTGGTGAGATACGTCGGTATTTACGAGATAATAATCCAATTCGCGTTAGTCGCTCAATGCGAGACATTGCCTATAAGGCTCTGCAGGTAAGAGATTCTCTCGTCAACAGGCATTCACGTGAGCCGTCCATCAAAGAAATTGCTGATGAACTTAAAATTCAACGAGAAGAAATCATTTTTGCCCTTGATGCAATTCAAGAACCAATATCATTATTTGAGCCAATTTATCATGATGGTGGGGATCCTATTTTTGTAATGGATCAGATTAGTGATGATAAGCAGCTAGATTTTAATTGGCTAGAAGGAGTGGCAATCAAAGAAGCAATGCATAGATTAAGCGATAGGGAAAAACATATACTTAATTTACGCTTCTTTGAAGGAAAAACACAAATGGAAGTGGCTGATGAGATTGGCATATCTCAGGCGCAAGTTTCACGATTAGAAAAAGCGGCTCTTAGCCATATGCGCAAATATATATAAATGAATAGGGGAGAAATTGATTGTGAAGTATAATACGTTATGGGGAAGAGGTTTGCTAATCGTTTTTTTTATTGTTGCTGGGTGGGGGTTTTTGCTTTACTATGGACAAGAAAATTTACCCGTATCACTCGGTAAGGAAAATATCATACGTTTACATGTACTAGCGAATAGTGATAGTGTATCTGACCAACAACTAAAGTTAAAAGTGCGTGATGCCGTTATTGCTTATTTAGCACCGCATTTAGAAACTGCTATTGATAAAGAAATGGCAAGGCAGGTTGTATTGGAACATCAGGGTGAACTTACTGCTATCGCGGAAAAGGTCGTGGCAATGAATGGATCTCATGATTCGGTAGCGATAGAGTTAGGCATGTTTGATTTTCCTATAAAATCATATGGTAATTTGGTTTTACCGGCTGGAAAGTATGAGGCAATGCGTGTACTTATAGGGAAGGCAGAAGGGAAAAATTGGTGGTGCGTATTATTTCCTCCTCTATGTTTTATTGATATTACGAATGCGACTGCACTGCCGCCAAAAGAAGTTATTGGTGATGCAGAAAAGAAAAATGAAAAAGTTGATTTTCGCTGGAAACTAGCTGAACTTTGGAAAGAGGGGCTAAAGTGAATTTTATTTGTCTGCTACATCCCTGACACCTTTACTCTTTAATTTCATATACTATATGGAACAAGCAGAGGCGTAGGGGGGAAAAATATGATAAAGACGTCAGATCTTAACATGTCAGATATTCAAATGATAAAAACGAACACAGCTTTTTTAATTGGTACTCATAAAAGAGATGTTGGCGGATTTCTTCATTAAATTTATTTTTCAAGGTAAAATTCGAAAGAATCGTTAAATCTTACTGCAAAAATACGATAAGATAGTTTAAGCAATACATTGCGTTTTTCTGCAAAGGTTTTGGCTGTGATTAAATCGGTTGGTGATATTACCAGCTGATTTATTTTTTCCTGGACAGTTCTCAGCTCAGAGATATTGTGATGGGTGATAGCTAGCTCCTTATTTAAGGTCTGTAATTCTCTTTCTACTGTTTCACTATTAATCAAATTCTCTTGATACCAACGCAAGATATTTATTTTTTTCTTCTTTAGTTCAATTTGGATAGCATGTAAGTTTGTTATTTGTTGTGAATAGCTAAAATTAGTGTTGGTAAGTCGGTATTCTTGTAAATGATCCTTAGCAGTTGCTAGCGTAACAAGGCATTGCCAGACAGCCTGTTCTAAATCTTCCACGGGTATTCGGCGACATTGGCAAGAGACGCCATTGACTGCATATGTATTTGATTCTTTGGAAATACAGGAATAATAATAGTAAATTTTATCACTGCCGTTTTTTCGCTTAGCAGGACGAGCATAGGCTGTCATGGAACGCCCGCAGAGAGCGCAGTGCAACAATCCTCGTAAAAGATAATTATGTTTATTATTACGTGTTGCCAATTTCTTATTTTGTTGGATCTGCAATTGGGCAGATTCCCACATTTCACGAGTGACTATCGCAGGAATTGTAACAGGAATCCAAGCTTCAGGAGGATTATCTTTGATTTCGCGGCTATTCTGACCCGTTTTACAAGTTCTTTGCTTAAAAAGATAATGCTGTCCATGATACATTTCTTTAGTAAGAA
>JBEQCC010000202.1:0-5611 GCA_041639455.1 Pelosinus sp.
CAATTAAAAATATTGAAATCACCTATAGATACATTGCAACTTATAATACTTCCGAATGAGATTATATTTCCTTTCCCCAAGGTTACATTATCTTTATCCAGGTAAATCAAATCCGGTGAAACAATATTCGGGTAATCTATATTCGGATTATTGATACCTCTTTTAACCGTATTAATGACTGATCGATTATGATCATAAAAGCCATCTAGTTGAGCGATAGTAAGCCACTACTCATAGTTAATTTATATAACTGCTCACTATTTGAATATGATTTAAGAATGATAAATGATTCAGGAGATACTTTTAAATTATTACTTAAAATCGTATTTATTTTTTCAGCTAGATCAAATTGCCCCTTTTGAATTAATTCTTGCTGAATACCCTTTAATAATTGTTGATCTTGCGTTTGTAAATCATTAATTGCTTCTTCTAGACGATTTAAATAGTTTGAATTAATTGCTGCTAATAATTGTTTTTTTATCCTCAAGCCATCCATATAAGCAAATACTGCTAATAAAGTACTAACAATAAATTCCATATTATCCCTCCGCACATAATACTTTACTAAATATTATGAGCGAGTAAATAACTATATGACTTGTTTCATGTTAAAAAGAGCTCTGGGGCTCTTTTTAATTCTAATGTCGCTAGATCCTTTTCTTTTAAAAACTCTGTTATGCCAGTTTGAGGAAATCTAGCTGGTTTTGCGATTTCTTGATCTGCTTCTGCCTAGTATCATGCTTGTCTCCTTCTAGATGTCTGCTCTTCATGCATTGTGCTGCCCTCTGAAATGATCCCGCTGTAATGATTCGTGTTATCCTCGTTTAGTTTCCTGTTACTTTATCGATACAGGACATATGGCTCATCACCAGGATCTCCTTTTAGCTTCTGTTCTTAATCAGTTAATTCATGAATTCACTCTATCACAGTTCTACTATTATCTAAATATTCATGACAGTGCTTACTCCTTCCGCGTATATCCTATGCCTTAATTGGCAATAATATGACTGTGCACATTTCCTCTTTCAACAGGTGACCATAACAATGGAGCCTGCACATATTCCCTGAACAAGACCATCAACGGAGTTGGTCTTGTTCTTTTTTCCTTACTATTGACATAGCTCTTTACAATCACGGCCAATATCTTATTAACAGTGTCTTATCGGTTGCTAACAGCCTAACATCAGTCTTTTTTTCTTTACGTTGCTGGCAATAAGAGCAAGTATTCTCCAAATCATCCATTAACCGACCACAATGCACACATGGTCTCACAATCATTCCTCTAATAGGAAAGTGAAGTTATCACTATATTGACATCCCAATATTTCCCAGAAAATAAAAATACAATAATAATCTTACTCAGGCTATATCAAACCCTCTGCTTACAGCTACATTCAGCTATCCCATGAGTTGGATTCGGCTTATCAACTGGTACAAATTTACCCCGTTTTTACTTTATGGTGGAATGCTCTTCGTTTTAGCATTCAATAAAAGCGTACCTGAGCTATGCCGCCAATACTTCCAAAGACTCATCCTCAGGTTTAAAGACTCTCTTTTACTCAAAGTATTCCAGAGCGGCCTTAACGTGATGATAATCACTACACCAAGTCGACTAGCAACTTTCTTCACCGCATCAATAACCATCGATAAACACTCATCTGCTTGGACTGCATCAAATGTAAGTCAGCCCACCTTTGAATCGGCGTGACAAGCCAGCAGTACAGCTAAATCAAAGCGAATAGCAAATTCTTATTATAGGTTTCGCAAATAACATAAAAATCGCGATTGTTCTCAGCCTGTTCTATAAGACAGGCTTTTTTCTATATGTAACCAGATTTTTACGCTCACCATATCACTGCCTGTCCACTTTTTTTACAGCCGGAGCGGAGCACCGGCTATTTGCCTCCAAATACTTGGTGATAAACTCTAAGTTGAGCCTTTGCTAAAATCCGATTGTAATTCTCCAGCGCTTCTTGGGTTGGTTGATTTAACATCCTCCAATGTACTTTTATTTCTTTTAGTTTTTCTGGCGATATTTTAGATTGATTGACCTTTTGTGTACTTTCCAAAATTTTCGCCTCCTATTCAAATCGTTACCCGATACAGTTTATGCTGGATATGATCGTCCGCTTTACAATTGTTTTCAATAAGTCCTTCACTTTGCTTTGAGTAGCTCCAGAGCAACCAAGGAGCAATTAGGGCAGGAAATATATTACATACAGCAGCGTATCTTTGCTCGATTGAAAAGATTTACAAAGTAATGAACATGATGTAATCATCAATGCTTAGTTTCAAATTGTTACCTGATGAGCTTGTTTTAAATTTGACAACTTAAAACTTAGCTTAGAAAATAATACTTGATTACAATGACATTATGATCTGGTCTGAAAAAAGAAATAAGCACAGCCTTACTTCATTATTTAAATGGGCAGGCTGTGCCTTTATGTGTGATTGTCAAAAGATTTTTGACAATCTCTGCATTTAAGATGATTTAGGCTTATATACTATACCAATAAAGATGGTATGGCATCGTGGGAATCACATCCTTATCAGAATCTATATTTATTAGCTTCAAATTCACTTATCTACCAATTTCGGACGAACCCACATCACGAAGCCTTGTTACGGATAGGAGGTCCATCTATATGATTGCAGCGCTTTATATTCGTGTATCTACAACCGATCAAGCAGAAAAGGGATACTCTCTTGAGACTCAGTTATCGGAAAACCGTCAGAAAGCAAGTGAATTGGGGGCAACAACTTTTGTAGAGTTTATCGACGATGGTTATAGCGGAGAATACATTGATCGCCCTGCCCTCACCCAACTACGTGATGGATTAGAAAGAAGAGAATTTGATATAGTTGTTATATACGATCCTGACCGTTTGGCCAGAAACCTAGCTCACCAACTTATTATTACGGATGAAATAGAAAAATCCGGAGCAAAGCTGCTGTTTGTCTCCGTTACCTTCGAAGCATCCCCTGAAGGAAAATTATTTTACTCCATGAGAGGCGCCATATCCGCTTATGAAAAAGAGAAAATCAAAGAACGTACAACCCGCGGTAAGAAGGGAAAGGCTCGTCAAGGTAAGCTTGTAAACAATGGGCGCTGTTTTGGATATGACTATGATAAAGCTAAAAGTATGTATATTATAAATGAGGATCAAGCTGCTATTATACGTCAAATATTTGATTTGTGTATAAACAGTAAAATGGGCACCGCTCTGATCAGTAAAGAGCTGAACAGTGAAGGTATCCCCGCTCCTCGTGGTAATCGTTGGATTATCTCCAGCATACACCGCATACTTACGAATACAGCCTATAGAGGCGTTATTTATAGTATGAAGCACAAATCTACCAAGACAGGTTTTAACACTCGTACAATTGAAATTCGACCGGAATCTGAATGGATTCCCATTCAAGTACCTTCCATTGTCGATGAACTCACCTGGAACTCTGCACAAAAACAGCTACAATCGAATAAGGATTTAGCAAAAAGAAATTTAAAAAATGATTATCTTTTAAATGGTCTAGTCTACTGTGCACGCTGCGGCAGAAGAATGGCTATCAAACATTCAGGGAATAGCAATAATCCAGTCAGCTATTATGCTTGTTTAACACAAGTTAGCACATCCTATTTGTACTTGGAAAATAATAAATGTACAGCCAGACGTATCCCTGCCGTTATACTAGATGAATTGGTATGGAATAAGCTACATGAATTGGCGAAAAAACCTGAATCAATCGATCAATATGCACAAAATATTGGAAATCCTATTGCAACTGTAAAGATTAAAAATAATTTAGTAAGATTAAAGGAGAATGAGAAAAAAATAAGCATCCAAAAGGAAACCATTATGCAATGGTTTCGTCAAGAAATTATTAATAGCAGTGATGCCGAAAAACAGTTAGATGAGATTAACAGGCAACTTATTGACATTGAAGTTATTAAAAAACGTTTGAATGATGAATTGAATCTTCTTACACCTCAAACTAGCCTCACAGACATTGCAATCAATCTAAAAAAACACTTTAAAAATACTCAGTATTACTCTGAGGAAGAGCGAAAGATTGCGATGCGCGCTGTACTCGATAAAGTAGATGTTGAACGGATTGATATTACCTATGCCAAGAATAGCAAGCCTGAATTTACGATTGATTTGAAGTTTTTATAAAGACCTATGGTACCATATTGTATATGCATTTTTTCTTTAGGTCATTGCATCCTGATTTCTACCAATACATCAATAGATTCTTTACCAAAATCTTTTTCACCGCCCCGGGCTAAGGAATATGCTTCATCAATAAATAAGATGCCGCCATATGCTTTTTTTAATTGCTCTCGAGTTTTTTGGGCTGTATGCCCAATGTATTCTCCAACCAAATCAGCTCTCTCAACCTCAATCAGATGACCACGTTGTAATACTCCAATCTCACGAAATATTTGTCCAAGAAGCCTAGCAACAGTGGTTTTCCCTGTACCCGGATTTCCCTTAAAGATCATATGTAGTACTAATGGCTCCGTATTTAATTTTTCCTGAACGCGACGACGCTGAATTTCAATAAATGCATAAATCTCTCTAACTAATTTTTTCACTTCTGCCAATCCTATTAAATGGTCTAATTCATATAAAATTTCTTCTATTCGCTTTTGTCGATTATCGACTTTAGTATGATGAATAGTTATATTATCTAACTCTCGCAAAGACTTAAATGCCTGAGTCGGTGAAATTTCCCCATTTCCAACAGCTGTAAAAACATCTTGTGGATAAACATAGGTCATTTAAATCACACCCCACCCTATGGTTATAGATGATATACATTATACTCAAAATGTATTAAACGGTGATAAAAAAATTCTAGGCAAATGCCTAGAATTTTTTTATAGTGATTTATCTGGTTTATCTTCTTTTTTTTCATGCGAAGTTGATGCTAGTGGTCTCAGAGGCGTAATCGTCGATATGGCATGTTTGTATACCAATTGCTGTTTACCATCATTTTCTATAATTACAGTAAAGTTATCAAACCCTTTAACGACACCTCTCAATTGGAAACCGTTAATAAGATAAATAATTACAGGCAGATTGTTTTCTTTGCGGATTTGGTTTAGAAAACTATCTTGTAAGTTAATAGCTTTATTCAGCATAGTTAAACCCCTCCGATTTTATTTTTATTTTTATGATTCGATTCTAAGGATACGTTTTCCTGCAATTTCTTTGTAAATAGTTTCCACCATCTCATTTGTTGTATCGAAATTTTCCACATCAAACCAGATAATATATGGCATCTTCCGATACCAAGTTAATTGACGTTTGGCAAAATTCCTTGTAGCTTGTTTAATGCTGCCAATCGCGGTAGCTAAATCGATTTCTTTTTGCAAGTACTTAACAATTTCTTTATAGCCAATACCCTGCATCGCTTGGCAGTTAGCTGATATACCACTGTTCAACAATTTTTCTACTTCATTTACCAAGCCCTGAGACATCATTAAATCAACTCGTTGATTAATCCTTTCATATAATAAATTCCGCTCCATCGTAAGCCCAATAACAACAGTATCATATAACAGTACATGCTGTTCCATCAGCTTATTTTGGGATACGGTTTCACC
>JBEQCC010000203.1:0-5605 GCA_041639455.1 Pelosinus sp.
GTGTGCTATTCCGATCTCTAAAATGGTTTGACCATTCGATACTAATCCTGCCAAAGTAAAAGGCAACACAAAAAGGTACTTTTTTAACATGATAAAATTTAATTATTTAATTAGAAGCATTTTTTTCAAGTTTAGCGATGCGTTTTTCCAGTTCCAGCAACATGGCTCTCAGTTGGTCGTTTTCGGCTTGTTTTTGATCTAACTTTTCATTGAGCTCCTGTACCGCTTTTACCAACGGTACCACAAACTGGCTGTAACGTAAACCATAATAATCTTTTTCGTTTTTGGGTGCATCGACTCCGTTAAACTCGTAACCTAATTCTTTGGCAGCTTGTAAATACCTAACATGCCCGGCATGAAGGATATCAAAACAACCATTGGTAAATACAATTTTTTTCTCATCAGCTTTTAGTCGCTCAGCAATATTTTTTATTTCGTGATTACTTACTATTTTCATATTGGTTTCACCCACCATTTTTAAAATTACTACAAGGTGCTTTCTCTATATTTTACAAAAGAACATTCACATCTTCATTTGAAATGCTTACCAACTGCTTGCCGCAATTCATTTGGAGTAGCAGTAGCAGTACCAAATTTTTTCACCACTATTCCAGCAGCAAAATTAGCTAAACGAGCTGCCTCCTCATAACTTGCTCCTGCTGATAAAGCTAATATCATAGTTGCAACGACAGTATCACCTGCGCCGGTTACATCATACACTTCACTTTTATTTGTAACAGAAATTTGAGTCACCTTATTTTGTCTTTCAAACAAGGTCATACCATCTGGTCCACGAGTAATGAGTACTGCTTTAGCATCTAATTTATCTAAGATAGTCTTACCTGCGGATAAAAGTGTCTTTTGATCTCTAATCTCATATCCTACTGCAGCAGCTGCTTCCGATTCATTTTGCTTTACAATAGGAATTCCACTATATTCCATTATATTATACCTAGAATCAACAATACAAGGTATATCTTTTTCCCTACAAATTCTAATCACATAATTCATTATATCAGGTGAAACAGTATGGCTGCCGTAATCACTTAACACGACACCGTGCATATCAGCAATTTGAGCAGCAATATACTCTTTAACGGCCTGCGCACTTTCCACACTTAATGCTTCTTTTTTCTCTTTATCAATTCGTACAATCTGCTGACGAACAGTTGCCTGTCCCCCTGCCATCACGCGGGTTTTGGTAATGGTCGGACGGCTGTTGTCAACTAACAGACCAGCAGTTTCGGCAGTTTTAGTTGCAAGAATACGAGTTAACTCTTGACCAGCATAATCCTGCCCAATAACCCCTACTGCATATACATTGCCGCTCAATGTAGCTATATTGTGAACAACATTGGCAGCCCCACCGGGAACGACTCGCTCTTCGGAGTGTTCCAAGATCAAGACAGGTGCCTCCCGGGAAATGCGGGATATCTTTCCTTCTAGATAAACATCAGCAACCATATCGCCAATTACCATGATATTACATTTTTTGTTTTTTTCAATAATATTTAATAACGACTTTTCCAATACAAATAATCTCCTTCATTGATTACCATTCAATGGCAGATATTTTAACATTCACATAACCTCGCTTAGCACGATAGATAACATCTGCTTGGAGGCAATGTAAATTCCGACGCCAGGTATAATCTAGATCTTTGAAATTATTAGGCTCCATTTCATAATTCATTGAGACACCGATTGAGTTCATTTTATCCAATTTATACATAAAACCGCTATTTATCTCACTATTACCATCAATTTTATCATATTCATAGACGGACGTGCCAGATTGACCATGATAAGCATAACCTAGCCACGCTTCTAGTCTATCATTGGGTTTTGCCGTCAGACTGGTATTGAAACTCAATATATTATTGGAAGAGCCATCGTATCCATAATCAACTCTTTCAAAACCCGTACCTAAATTGAGGCTAACGGCTTTACTCAGTTGGATAGGATTGCGCTTAAATGACAAATTATAATCTTGCCGCCATCCAGAGATATTTCCTTCTGTCCACTTACCAGTGCTAGCAGTAAAATAGGCCTTAACTTTACCAACTTTAACAGGGTCTAGTGTAAAGAGCAGCTCTGGTTCTTTCTTAATCCACTCATCATCACTATTTTCTTCCTCACTTTTATATAGTTCTAATTTATAACCCTTCTGCGTACTAATAAAACCATATTTCGGTTTAAATCCATACTTCGAGTAATATGAAACATCCGCAAAAGCACTTAGTTGATTATCAAAGGGGTACTCCAGATATTGAGAAATACTTAAACCATCTCCAGAACGATAACGAATACGAGGAAACGGACTCTTTTGTTCTTTATCCGTTTTCAATGTTGTCTGATATTTCGGCATAGAATAAATAATCGTTTTTCCAATCCAGAATTTGGCATTATAGGCAATCATCTTATCTCCAGGCCAAATCTCTATTTTATCTGCACTCATGTGATAGTCTGGTACGATCGCCGGACACCGTGTAGCAGTAGAGTCATGCGCCACTAATTTTTCTGGATAAAACTCAAGGTTGTTACTCGTAATATGATCCTTACCTACCAACCCTGTCACATTATTCATATTTCCTAAGCGGGTTGTATAGTTATAATAGGTACCTGTTCCGATTAATTCCCGCTCTGGCTGCTGCAAAGTAGCTTTTCCATCGATCCATATTTCTGTATTTTTGCTGTTACCGCGCATGGCATCAGTAAGAAGGGTATCTGCATTTTGCTTCACAACTACATTTCCCTTAGCAAATACTTCTCCCGTCTCTTCACTAAATGACAGCTCATCGCCTTCAATAACAATGGGCACCTTCACTTCTGACTTAGATGCCGTTTTGTCTTTAGAATCAACTGCAGTGCTATCGACCTTACTTTCTTTTTTAGCAGCAGCTTGTCCTACGAGGGAAACATTCGAAATCACCATCAATACGGAAATACAAACCACCATTTTCTTTATTTGCATGACTTTCTCCTATTTTTAAATATTTACCTATAACATTATGCCCTTTTTTCAAAAAGACACATTAGAACAATCCTATTTTCATTCTATTATATCACTTTTCCCACATAACTCCATACGGCAATATGTAGAAAAAGCCGTCATATGACGGCTTTTGTAAAAATAAACCTATTTCTCTTTATTGTATACCATAAGCATTGGTATCCTCTTTGATTTGAACATACATTTCGACACCAGCTGGAACATTTACTTCTTTCCCCTGTATGAAAGCTCCGCCAACAATTCCAACCGGTCCTAAAATAACCATACCTGCCAAAGATGCTCCTGCAGCTGTAACTAAGGATTTATTTTCTTCTTTGGCTTTATCTCCTAATAGGGTATTGATTCTGGTACCATCAATAGTTTCTATGGTGTCAAAGCTTACCTGTAATTCTGCATTACGACCAAAGTTCTTGGCACCTTTCACTTTGTTTACAAGCCCTTGTCCCTGAGATCCCTTTGGAATCACCAATTGCCCATCTACATAGATATCATCTGCTGCTTCAAATAGAATTGAATCTCCTTGACGATTCGTGCTCGTACTCAACGGTGTAATTAACTTAATCTTTAATAGACTATCTTTATTCAAAGTAACATTGCTAGTAGCCACCTGACCGTTTGTATAAGCAAGTTTCAACAATTTAACAAGACGATCATTGAATGATCCTGTTGTATTATTTCCTGTTAAGATGCGTTCTAAATTTTCAATCCGATTTTTGGCTGGCTGAACGGTGACAGCGCGAGTAAGAGACCATTCGATAGCATTTAGCTTAATGAGAAATGAAGGTTGATCAATAAAGTTATCAAAAGTAGTAGAATACAGTGTATCTGCTTGCGTCAGCAACGGATCTTTACTTTCCTTTCCGAATATATCCTTTTCCAATACGCTAACACGATCGACCAAAGCCCCTGACATTTCTGCTCCATAAAAGAACTTTTCTACTGCTATCACTTTGTTTAGCACTGTCGTCTCTCCAACATTGTTGGCAAAAACGAAACCCATATTCGAACATATAAATAATATAAGTATTGTTAAACTTATAAACTTACGCCACATGTACTGTATATCCCCCTTTTGGTTTTGTATTGTCTATTTAACTATAAGTTATTCGCGATAACTGCAAAAATTTCCTGCCGGATTTAACTGTAGGGAGAATAAAAGCAAAAAAGCTGTTAACCACAGAGAAATAATTAAAACATTTTGAACCGCAAAGATGCGAAGAAATCCGAAGAACGCGAAGGAATAATAACATATCCCGACCTATCCTCTTCGCATCTTCGCGGTTCGTTTTTTTACATAACATTATACATCATTTAACTTAAATTTTCACATCGATGATGGCTGATACGCCTACACCGTTGACACGGGAGAAGTTTACAGGGTTTTTACTGTCAATTGGTATTAGGGCTTTTACACGGAATGTCTTTCCGCTAAAGTCGCCCTCAATTTGCACAACTGCTTGGGTTCTGCTAATTAGTTCCTGTGTGCCAATGACCTGAGCTGCCCCTATGTAACCACCACTGCCAAAGCTAAGAATTGGCACGACTTTTGTTGCGTAGTCAGAACCAGCACCATACTTAAATGTGAGGGTGTTAATAAAACCATTTAATTGACCAGAAAACTTATCAATTAGAATCGAAATACCACCAACCTTTAGAATATTACCAAGGCCGAAGGCTTGGGTAACGGGTACTGCAGCTACAGATAGCAGGCAAATGACTAGCATACCTGTAATAAATCGTTTTTTCATGACTTTCCCACCTTTATATTATGATTAGATAGTTATACTTTCGATGTAACTACTATTGTTTCCTGCTGGAAATTACGGGTAAAATGTCGTATTAGAAAAGCCGCTGACATGTGCCAGCGGCTTTTTCAATGAGTTGTTCTTAGAAGAAGAACTCAACTTGTGCCTGATAGAATTTAGTTTTTTCAGAGGAGTATTGAAGTCCGTCAGTAATTGGTTTAAGATCAGCATATTTAACACGAAGAACAGTGTTCAATGCTGGAGTATAATTAAATCCTACTTCGTAACCTTTAGCACCATAATCCATTTGACCTAAAGCAGTATATGCTCCGTCAAAAGTTGTCTTAGGAGATGCATTTGCTTCTAAGTTACGATAGTTAACCCATGCGCCATAAGATCCAACTTTCTTTTTGTCAGCACCTTTGTAATCAATTTGAGCATAATATGCTTTGTTTTGATCATCAACATCAGATGCACCATAAGAACCACTTAAAGCCCAGTTAGGAGTGAATTTTGTAGTAAAACCAGCTTCCCAAACTTTAACTTTATCTTCGACGGTTAAATTCCCTGTTTCCCCTTTATCCTTGAATTGATAGTAACCACCATTAAGGGAAGTAGCTTTTGAAGTTTCATATTTCAAGCCTAAACCAAGAACGTCTACTTTAGGATCACTCCAATTAGTAATCGCTGGATCGTTACCCCATATATCTTTATTATTTTCTCTGCCATAGAATACATTGGCTTTTACTACGTTACCAAATTCAAAGTTAACACCGTTTAATGTACTATCAATCATTAAACCATTGTTTAAGAAATAATCAAAACGACCGATGGTAGCTGTAGTGCC
>JBEQCC010000204.1:0-5602 GCA_041639455.1 Pelosinus sp.
GGGTACCATCATAGAAAGTGGTCTTTTACGCATACAAACATTTACGATAATAAAATCGCAGCCTACATAGCAGAGCGAGCCACAAAAAGAATCTTGGTGACAAAGGCGCGCGTCAACAGAGAATATTACATCATCACCTAGCATACATAATAGGCGATCTTTAAACGAATTATCAGGATATGAGTATGGTTTAGCTGAGGTGCAACATTCTTGGGGCATCATCTTTTTGTCCATGTAGTCACAGCATGGGTCCATTTCTTCATGATACCAATGTGGATATTTGCCATCCATAACTTTGATAGCCTCCTTTATTGATATTTTCTTGGAGTATATGATACATCATATGAAAAACAGAGACATAATGATACTGCCAGTAAACTTTTTTTCAAGAATTTATAAGAGTTTTTACAAAATATATGAATTATTTTTTGATTGAAGGTATTATTTTGGTTATTGTGGGATATATTTCTATTTAAAATTAAAAACTTTGCGTAAAATAAATATTATTGTAAAATATGCAGGAAAAAAAACGTTCATTTCGAATTTATAAGTGTTAAGTGCTTACAATGAGGTGATTTTTTTGGAAATAATGAAGAATAGTAATATTATCATGTATGGTTTTCTTGTATGGTTATTTATTGCGCCTAGGAACAATAGTTCTCGATATGGTGAGTTCTTTTTGGCCTATATGGCGGCTTTATTATTTAGTCTGGTTGGTAGTTCTGAAATTCTTATGGTTAAGCCAGTAGCTTTTTTCTTTACGATAGGCGGTGTTTTTGCCTTCGTTTATGTTGTGATGCGTAAAACGATTCACATAGCAATTAAAAAATAAATATAAAAATGGAGGTCATACTATGGCTAAAGATTGTTCCTTCGATGTGGTTTCAGAGGTTGATATGCAAGAAGTTGATAATGCAGTGAATCAGGCAACGAAAGAAATCAGCCAACGATTTGATTTTCGTGGTAGCAAGGCTTCTGTAACTTTAGAGGGTATTGATATCAAAGTGGCTGCTGATGATGATTACAAACTGAAGAATGTAGTAGAGATTTTACAAGCAAAAGTTATTAAGAGAGGAATCTCATTAAAAAACTTAGATTATGGAAAAGTGGAAGCCGCTTTTAGTGGCACAGCCCGTCAGACTATCAAAATAAAAAAAGGTATTGATAAAGAGAATGCAAAAGACGTGATTTCTTCCCTTAAAAATAGTAAAATAAAAGTACAAGCTCAGTTGATGGACGATCAAGTACGCGTGTCGGGTAAAAATAAAGATGATCTGCAAAATGCAATTGCCCACCTGAAACAAGGTGATTTTAAGATTGCTCTTCAGTTTGTTAATTTTCGTTCATAAAAAAACTTCCGCTTTTGCGGAAGTTTTTTTATGAACTTTCAAAGGAGAATTTTCAGATTTTATCATTTGTTAATCCCAGAAGGTCTAGTGCTTTAAAGCTTAAGCTAAGAAAGATGGAGACGATAGTGGCTAAGGCCATACCTTTCATGGTGACGGTGCCGATTGTAATACTGGCTCCGCTAATGCCCAGAATTAATACAATAGAAGTTAAAATGAGATTTCGGGAACGACTGTAATTTACTTTTGATTCTACAAGTATACGTATTCCGGAAGCCGCAATGACACCGAACAATAATAGGGAGACTCCGCCCATTACAGGTACTGGAATACTTTGAATAGCAGCAGCTAGTTTGCCAACGAAAGAAAGAACAATCGCGAGGATGGCAGCACCACCAATAACCTGTACACTATATACTTTAGTAATCGCCATTACACCAATATTTTCACCATAAGTAGTGTTGGGAGTGGAGCCGAAGAATCCTGAAACGATAGTGGATAAACCATTGCCGAATATTGAACGGTGCAGTCCTGGATTTTGTGTTAAATCCCGACCTACGATATTTCCCGTAACTACGAGATGCCCAATATGCTCAGCGATTACGACTAATGCTGCAGGTAAAATAATTGCAATTGCATTAAAGTTGAACTCAGGAGAATATATGGTGGGAGCAGCAAACCAAGGAGCGGCAGCTATAATGCTTAAATCAACCAATCCAAGCAGGAAGGCTGCTATATAACCAGCAAGTACACCGATTAGAATTGGGATGATAGCTAAGAAACCACGGAACATGATGGAACCTATGATTGTAACCGCTAACGTAAACAGTGAGACTGTAATGACATGAGGATCAAGTGTTTTGGCTGTAAGACCTGCCATATCAGCAGCAACAGGTGCTAGCTCTAATCCAATTACAGCAACAATAGCACCCATAGCGGCAGGCGGGAAGACCGTATCAATCCATTTCGTACCAATGATGCCAATTAGAAATGATACAAGAGAAAATGCAACGCCAGCAGCAATAAAGCCGCCGAGGGCGGCATTATAACCATATTGTGGCAGAACAATAAAGACAGGTGAAATAAAAGCAAAACTAGAACCTAAATAGGCAGGAATTTTACCTTTGCAGATAAAAAGATATAAGAGTGTACCAATACCATTAAACAGTAGAATGGTTGCAGGATTCACCTTAAATAAAATCGGAACTAGTACAGTAGCACCAAACATAGCAAATAAATGTTGTAGGCTGAGGGGAAATAATTGGAGCAGGGGCAATTTTTCTTCAACTTGAATGATACGTGTATTCATATAATCCTCCTTAATAGTACCTTAGCACACAATAAAAAGACTCTTACCAGAGCAAGAGTCTTAAGGTCGATACAGGACAGGCCTAGTTAAAGCCATATCATTGTGTACCTTATTAGCCTCTCTGGACTAACTTAAAGGTTATTTTATTAAAATGTAACATAAAACATACTGTTTGTCTATTATTTTATAAAAATAACTGGGCAGATATAGATCTTTAGTTTACAATAGAGGATAGGAAAAAATATCTATAATGTGAATGTTGTATGGGATTTAGCTGAGAGGTGTAAATAGAATGGCTAGAAAAAAAGATGACCAGGGCGTACGAATACAGCCTGGTGCAAGACAAGATAAGGGTAAAGTCTATGTTGATGAATTATATTTTCGTCATGTAGATCAGATGGAACGTTGGCGCCAAGAATATGAGTATTCTCAATCCGTAGAAAATGCATTGATTGGAATTAGTAAGTTAGATTATGAAGAAGTTGATTATACCTCATTGAGTGTTAGAAATCCATGGAAAGAGCGAATGGTGCCTGATTGTTCCGGTGTACTGGAGAAAGTAAGAGTTGAAGAAGAACGTAAATTTGTTATGCCTATTATCATGCATACAGGTTTATTATTAATTTTTTTATTTGTTTTGCTTGCCAGTAGTAATGTGATTGCATTATGGATATCTGGAATTGGTGTAGTTACGTTGCTGATATTAGTAGTCATGTTGCTGCAAAAGCGTCATCAGGAGATTGAGCGTATTGTATTAGAAAAGCAGAAAGAAATCGATGATTGGATTGAAAATGAAGAACGATTAATTAAAGAAGAAAAAGAGAAACATGAACATGAGGAAGATGAACGTATTAAAGCAATTGAACGTTTATTAGCAGGAGATATTGCGGCTATTTTTGCAAAAATTGATCAGGTGCTGAAAGCAGCTCCCTTTCCTTTTCATGTAAGTGCAGATATTTCTGTATATATGAATATTCCTTCGGTGAAGATCTGGCTGCCGCCAAAATCTATTATTCCTACGCAAATTTGCTCTTTGCAGTCATCAGGAAGACCTAGTTTTCAGGAAAAGGAAATACGTACAATTAACAAACAGTATTTTGAATTATGTGCAGCCATTTCCATGAGAGTAATGTCTTTAATCTATGCTCATATACCATCCTTTGGTATTGGATATGTTTATGGTATGTCAAAGGACGGCAGAAATACAGAATGTTTATTTACCAGTAAATTGGATCGTTCGATATTAGAAGCTGCTTCTAATGCAGCTAATGGCTTAGCTGCCCTACAGATTCTTAAAGCTACGTTTGATTGTGATACTTCCCTTTCTTTAATACCTTTTGAGTTTGATGATCCAGTGGAATGGGACAATGTAGAAACGAAATTAGTGCGTAATGTTCATGTGGACTTGCTTTAACAATGCCACATGAATGAATTATAGTAAAAAAGAAAGATATAAAATAAAAGGGATTTTTGATTTATTAGCAAATATATGTAATAGTAGTGAGACATACTAAATCTAAAAATAAAAGGAGGGTTTTTGATTTATGAAAATTTCTGATGTAATTCAAAGTGCTGATTGGAAAACTGAAAAACACGCTCCAGTTATTGAGGCTCCAGGGAAAGTAAAAGCAGGTGAAAGTTTCGCTGTAGAGCTTTCGGTAGGGAAGGAAATTGCTCATCCGAATACTACTGAACATCATATTCGTTGGATTAAGTTATATTTTAAGCCTGATAATAGCAAATTTGTCTTTGAAGTTGCAGCTTCTGAATTTAATGTGCATGGTGAGTCTACGGACGGCGCAAATAAAGGACCAGCATATGCTGAGCCTACAACGAAAGCTATTATAAAGCTTAATGGTTCAGGTACGTTACTAGCGACTTCGTACTGTAATATTCATGGTTTGTGGGAAAGCTCTCAAGCCATTACTGTAGAATAAAAACAAGGGTTTACTGTTCCAGTTAGCTGGAACAGTTTTTTTTACCTAATGAAAGGAGTATCTTGTGTGTAACAAATCGTTTTTTTAAAATTATTCTTGGTCGACTTGGCATTCGCTGGTATGATAAGAAGATAGGTTGTCACGTTCTTTGTAGGTATTTGTGGGAACGGATGGTTCTAATTGCTGGGAAGACGGAATATGAAAATTGCTGAAGGGAGGCATATCATGCAAATCATCCATAGGTGTCATGGGATGTGTTGCAGGATAGGCCGCAGTGCAGCAGGAACCAATTTTTTCTGGTGTGCATAGTACAGTCAGATTTGGTTCGGAGCAGTGGGAATTGGAATTAATACAGGATTTACTAAGTTTGATTACAGAAACTTTTATAACAATTAATTTATTAATGCATCTGCTATTGATAAGTTGAAATTCTTGATGTTTAATAGAAGCCTTTAATTGGCAATCCATACCGGCTTTTGCGCAACAATGATTAATAAGAGCAATAAATGGAGCTTCAAAGGAGATAAAATGGACTGTTTGTGTGGAGTCAAAATTGGATGATACAAATTCTATGCAAATATTTACATGACCAGAAAAACTGATTTGTTTATCTAAGATAATTGTTTTTTTTATGATTGGAGTAGAAGTCACACGAAGTAAAAAGTCAATATCTGGTGTGTGGCTTGGAAGAGGTAATGAGCCATTTACTGCAATTTGTGTACTTTTTTTGCATACCATATGATACATTCCTCCTTGATTTTAGAGTTGCTATTCTTAAGGTAATTGAAGATTGCGGCATACTGAAAATCTATGGCGATTCTGGCTAGTCTTCAGATGCGATAAGATTCGTCCTAAGTTATTTATAATATAATATCAATAGGGAGGACATTTGGTTACCAAAAAGACAAAAATTAGGTATAAAAAAAGAGAGGTAGTTTCCCAATGTCATTAAGTTAAGAATATTTGACAATTAACACAATGTAGTTTTGCAAAAGAAAGACTAAATGAAA
>JBEQCC010000205.1:0-5578 GCA_041639455.1 Pelosinus sp.
GGAAATTATTGCTCTTACAGGACAATATGATCCTGAAATTAAAGCGTTGATTTCGAAGATGGTGCCAAGCGGATTTAAGTTAAAAGAAATATCTGCAGCAAGCCAGTATGATGAATTGCATGATGCAAATTACATTATATTGAGAATACTTAGTTTAAATGAGGAGGTAATTAATTCTCTTCCTAATCTTAAATTAATTCAAAGATGGGGCGTAGGATATGACAAAGTAGATATTAAAGCCGCTGGAAAGAACAATATTCCTGTTGCCATTACGCCAGGAATGAATGCATCATCTGTATCTGAGATGGCTGTACTTCTTATGCTTGCCGTTTACCGAAAACTAATCTGTCTGCACAATAATGTGCTTGAAGGAAGATGGCAGCAAGGAGGATTTGGAAGTACATCCTATACTATAGACGGCAAAACAGTTGGACTGATTGGATTAGGAAGTATCGGGAAACAGGTTGCTAAAAAAGTAATGGCTTTTGGTGCTGCTGTTCAGTATTATGATGTATTTAGACTTTCACCAGAGGAAGAAGAGAAGCTGGGGATTCAATATGCAGAGCTAGAACAATTGCTAAAAACATCTGATATCGTAAGTGTACATGTACCATTAACTGATAAAACGAAGCATTTGATTTGTAAGGATACCATCGAACTCATGAAGCCTACGGCAATTATTATCAATACTGCTCGAGGCCCAATCATCAAAGAAGATGACCTGGAAGAAGCCCTTCGGAATAAGAGAATATTGGGTGCTGGACTTGATTGCTTGGAAAATGAGCCTGCTGATGAGAATAATCCTCTGCTTAAATTAAAGAATATTGTAGTTACGCCTCATATGGGCGGAAGTACAGCTGATATAAATGCTGGCATGGCTAAGCGCTGTATTGAAAATATCCTGAAAATTAGCAATGGTCAAACCTTACCTAAGACAGATGTTGTAAATGCCCAGTACCTTGTTAATCAACAAATATAATTTTAACCTATGGCAATAGGGTTGCTGCAGGTTGGTAATGGAGATGGTATTTTACTATGCATGCAAAAATTATGGAACTGTTACCGGAAATTAATTGGATTAAGGATTTAAAACTTCGTGATGCTGTTGTTGAAAGTTACGTGGACGCATTAACGGAAGGAGGATGGGAACCGAGGGACATGACAAAAATTCCTTTTGCCTTGGCCTTTCCTAATTGTCCTACCTCCTATCTTCAACATGTGAGGGCCGTAACTCGCATGTCTCTCACTATATTAGAAGAATACAATTCTATATACAAGGGACATGGGGATTTTCTACTTGACCATGACCGACTTATCGCAGGTGCGATTTTACATGATATTGGTAAATTAGTTGAGTGGGAGAAAGGACCTGATGGTAAGTTTGGTAAGTCCCAGGCAGGTAAGGATTTAAGGCATCCATTTTCAGGAACAGTAATAGCGATGCGTAATGGTATTTCTACTGATATTGCGCACATCATCGCAAATCATGCTCATGAAGGTGATGGGGCAAGACGTAGTCCAGAGGGTGTAGTGATTAATAAGGTTGATATGATGAATTTTGATAGCATTAAATCACATTTGGGATATTTATAAGCTTAGCCTAAGATTGCATCATGGGTAAGCCTAGAGTATAAAAATATGACCTAAAGAAAAGAGGAGGAATTTATATGTCTAATGTTGGATGTCGAGTTTTTATGAAGATTAATCGCCCTAGTAAGGAATTGGTGGAAGGATTCAGAGGGATTCCAGTTGCAAATATTGCTGATGAAATGAATCGCTTTAGTTGCGTAGATGCACGGATCAAACCCTATAATGATAAGCCGTTATTAGGTACAGCCTTTACGGTAAAGGCCAGAGTGGCTGATAATTTATTGCTTCACAAGGCCTTAGAGCTGGCACAGCCGGGTGATGTAATAATTGTTGATGCTCAAGGGGATACCACAAATGCCATAACAGGTGAAATTATGATGACTCAGGCTGCTGTAAACGGACTGGCTGGCGTAGTGATTGACGGAGCCATTCGTGATGCAGCGCAAATGCAAGAGTTAGATATGCCTGTATATGCAGCAGGAGTACAACCGAAGGGTCCTTACAAAGATGGTCCTGGAGAAATTAACGTTCCCGTTAGCTGTGGAGGCGTTGTAGTAAATCCCGGAGATATTGTAGTAGGGGATGCGGATGGCATTGTTATTATTAGTCCTAAAGACGCACCGGAAACCTTGAAGAAGGCTATAGCGAAGCTAGCTAAAGAACAGGCGATCATTCAGGGCATTAAAGATCGGGTTCCTAGAGATAAATCATGGGTAGATAAGGCCTTGGAAAAGGTTGGCTGCGAATATATTGATGATGTTTATAAATAGATGAACAACTGGGAGGACAGTTATGGGAATTGAGATCACGACACTAAAAGAGCGATGCAAAGGCTGCAATATTTGTGCAGCCTTTTGCCCTAAGAAAATTTTAGCAATAGATACCTTGGGAAAGGTATATGTAACAGATGAAAAAGCATGTATCAATTGTGGACAATGTGAACTACGGTGTCCTGATTATGCAATTTATGTAGAAAAGAAGGTGGAGAAATGAGCCAGGTTAGATTAATGCAAGGAAATGAAGCTTGTGCCGAAGGCGCAATGGCTGCTGGAGTGAATTTTTTTGGTGGTTATCCAATCACCCCTTCTACAGAAATTGCTGAAATTATGGCAAAAGAACTTCCTGCCCTAGGCGGTACTTTCATTCAGATGGAAGATGAAATTGCTGGGATCGCAGTCGTATTGGGTGCGGCATTAGCTGGCAGAAAAGCTCTTACTGCGACTTCAGGACCTGGTTTTTCGTTGAAACAAGAACTAATTGGTTATGGCTGTCTCGCTGAAATACCAATTGTCATTGCCAATGTGCAGCGACTAGGTCCATCTACAGGTCAGCCTACTTCCCCTGCACAAGGGGATGTAATGCAGGCGCGGTGGGGAACTCATGGAGATCATCCTATGATTGCGCTATCTCCTTGGACTGTTCGAGAATCTTTTGATGTGGCAGTAATGGCTGTTAACTACGCCGAAAGGTTTCGCACTCCAGTCATCATTTTACTTGATGAAGTCGTGGGACATATGCGAGAAAAAGTAGTTCTTCCCAAAACGGAGGATATTGAGATATATCCCCGTAGAGTGCCAATTATGACTAAGGAACAAGGGTATCAACCATTTGAGCCAATGGTTGATTTGGTGCCAAATTCAGCAGACTTTGGAACGGGTCATCGTATTCATGTGACTGGCCTCGTGCATGATGAAACAGGCTTTCCTAGTGGAAGCGCCAAAATAACAGAAGAGACCATTCGTCGATTACACGAAAAAATCACTCGCGTTCAAGATGAGATTACTCATTATGATGAATTTTTTATGGAAGATGCTGAATATGCAGTTTTGGCATATGGCGGAACAGCTCGTACGGCTTATGCGGCAGTAGAATTTGCTCGTAAGCAGGGAATCAAAGTCGGTATGGTTCGATTGATGACGATCTGGCCTTTTGCAGATAAGGTTGTCAAAGAAGTAGCTCAAAAAGTGAAAAAAATTCTCGTACCAGAAATGAACTACGGGCAACTGGTTTTGGAAGTTGAACGTGCTGCTGCTGGACAAGCAACGGTAATTTCCCTTCCTAAATATAATACAGAAATATTTACTCCTACAGAGATATGTACAGCAATCGAGGAACTTACAGCGGAGGTGGTAAAATGAGAAGCTATGAAAAATATTTCCGGATGAATCGGCTGCCACATATTTGGTGTCCAGGATGCGGTAATGGGATTGTCATGAAATCCATTGCTAAAGCTGCGGAACAATTAGGACTTGATCAAGATAACACAGTGATCGTATCTGGTATCGGCTGCTCATCAAGAGCTTCTGGCTATATGAATTTTGACACATTGCATACAGCTCATGGCAGGGCAATCCCCTTTGCTACTGGCATTAAACTAGCCAATCCTAAATTGAAAGTCGTTGTAATCACTGGTGATGGCGATTGTACGGCCATTGGCGGTAACCACTTTATTCACGGTGCCAGAAGAAATATTGATTTAACAGTAATACTGTTTAATAACAATATCTATGGCATGACCGGAGGACAGGCATCTCCCCTTACACCGACTGGCAAAAAAGCTACAACAGCTCCATTTGGAAGTGTTGATACAGCCTTTGATCCTTGTGAACTTGCCAAGGCTGCAGGCGCCAGCTATATTGCCAGAGGTACTGCTTTTCATGCAAAACCACTGGTTGATCTGATTGCTCAAGGAATTTCCAATAACGGATTTTCCTTAGTAGAAGCCATTACCCAGTGCCCCATTTCCTATGGTCGGAGAAATAAAATGGGGGATGCGGCAGGAATGTTGAAATGGATGAGTGAAAACGCAGTTCCTTTAGCTGCTTATGAAAAACTAGCGGAAGAGCAAAAAGGTGATAAATTCCCAATCGGTATTCTATATCAAAAAAACGCTCCAGAATACAGTGCAGAATATGCTAAAGTCATTAAATTGGCCCAGGGGGGGAAATCATGAAACAAATACGTTTATGCGGATCAGGCGGTCAGGGAGTAATTACAGCCGCTATTATCCTAGCAGAAGCAGCTATCATGGAAGGCAAGGAATCAGTACAATCCCAGTCTTATGGACCAGAAGCACGGGGGGGAGCTTCGAAGGCAGAAGTTATTATATCTGAGGACTTCATCTATCATCCTAAAGTAGTGACGCCAGACGTGGTTTTAGCTCTCACACAACAGGCAGCAGATAAATATTCATCTGATCTTTGTGGTAATGGCGTTCTTGTTATTGACGAAGATCTAGTGCCAGATTCTCCCGTTCACCCGAATGTAATCAAGGTGCCATTAACGCGCCTAGCTGTAGAGGGACTCGGCAAGGATTTGTTTACCAACATTGTTTCCTTAGGACTTCTGGTGAAAATAACTGGAGTTGTGTCTTTTGAAACCATTCAAAAGGCTGTTGCCAAAAGAGTGCCTCCGGCGACCATAGAAAAGAATATGCAGGCTTTGCGTATCGGATTTGATGCACATTGTTAGCAGATAGGATTGGTGGCCGAATCAATTGATGCTGCGCCAAATTACGTTGAATGAAAAGGCTAAGGCACTTCTTAAAAGATAAAATATAAGAGGAAAAAGGGACTTGAATGGTACGTTTGCGCCAAGTCCCTTTTTCTAAAATGATATTATAGATTCTGTTTTTAGTTTACTGAAAATTGAGAATCGTCCGGCGAGGATTGATTATATCAAAAATATTATGCGGAGGGATTGACGAATGGATGCTAAGAAGATTGGGATCATTGCATTACTCGCGGGTGGAATGTTTATTAATGCCATTGATCGCGGTGCACTTGGAGTGGCAGCACCAATTATGCTAAAAGAGTTGAACATGGATCCAGGTTTGATGGGGATTGCGTTATCAATTTTTTATTGGAGTTATATTGTATGTATGGTTCCGGTAGGACGATTTGCGGACAAATATGGTGCAAAAAAGGCATTGGGCTGGGCTGCGGTGCTTTGGTCCCTTATGTCTAGATCGGAAGAGCGTCGAGGGAAA
>JBEQCC010000206.1:0-5578 GCA_041639455.1 Pelosinus sp.
GTTCATGCAGGTTGGAGAGGAACGGTGGAAAAGATTGCGCAAAAAACAATCCTTTCTATGCAATCTAATTTTGGTACGAAACCTGAGGATTGCCTGGTTGGAATAGCTCCTTCTATTGGCCCTTGCTGCTATGTTGTTGATGAAATCGTAATCAATAAACTGAAAAAACAATTCAATAATTGGGGAGAGTTAATAAAAGAAACAAATGAAAAAGGTAAATGGTATTTTGATTTGTGGAAAGCCAATGTTCACCAATTGGAAGAAAGCGGTGTGAAGGGAAGTAACGTGGTAACCAGTGGAGTGTGTACTGCTTGTAATCATGAATTATTTTTTTCTTATCGAAAAGAAAATGGGGCTACTGGAAGAATCGGAGCTGTTATTGTCTTGTAAGCGAATGCTTGCAAGATTTTTTTATAGAATTTATAATTTTGCAGGCACACAAAGTGGAGCACTAAAAATATAAATATCCACCCTTTGTGTCCTTTTTGGGTCTTTGTGGTTTCTTTTTCGATTTGTTTTATCTGTTTTAAAGAATGCGGAGTATTTTTCTTCGTATTATAATGTCAATATATTTTTTATGTTTAGGAGATACTTAAGAGGAAATTAATGTTTATTCGCGAATAATGCATATAATGGAGGGTTTACCATGTCTATTCGAACAAACTTAACCCAAGTTATAGAAAATATTCATAATGCTGTACATAAGAGAAGTAAAATATTAATCAATCAATCTGAAAATGTTAAATTGGTAGCTGTAACAAAGAATCATGATGTAGCAGCCATTCAAGAAGCGGTTGCTGCTGGAGTGCTGGCAATTGGTGAAAATAGAATACAAGAAGCCGCTAAAAAAGCTCAAATACTTCAGAAACAAGTGGAATGGCATCTTATCGGTCATCTGCAGACCAATAAGGTTCGTCAAGCAGTCCAGCTGTTTGATCTGATTCATTCTGTAGATAGTAATAAAGTGGCTCTGGAAATTAATCGTATGGCCGGTGCCTTAGGGAAAAGGCAAGATATTCTGCTCCAGGTTAATATGGCTAATGAAGATACCAAATTTGGGATTGCTTCCAAAGATGCTTTAACATTAGCAAAGTCTATTAGCAATCTAGAGCATGTCCGATTATGCGGAGCGATGACGATCGCCCCGTTTTATGACAATGCAGAGCAAGCCAGACCTCTATTTTGCAATATGTACCAATTATTTATGGAACTAAAAGATATGAATTTGGCGAACACAAATATAGAGTGGCTATCTATGGGAATGACAAATGATTATATCGTAGGTGTTGAAGAGGGAGCAAATTTAGTACGTATTGGTACTGGGATATTTGGACAGCGTCAATATTAAAGGGAGGTATAAAGGGACATGAAATTTATGGAAAAAGTCTGGGGAAGCTTAGGCTTATTTGAACCTGTAGAGGCCGAGGAAGATCCAAAACAAAAAATAGAAGAATTAGAACTAGGGAAAGGGAAAAAAAATAATAACCTAGTAAATTTACCCACTGCTCAGAAACAAATGAAAGTTATGGTAGTAGAGCCATTTTCTTTTGATGATGCTCAACATGTAGCTGATCATTTAAAAAATCGAAAACCTGTTGTTGTGAATTTTGAGAATTGTGATAAAGAAGTTGCTAAGCGCATGATTGACTTTATTAGTGGGACTACCTATGCTTTAGCTGGGAGCATTCAAAAAATTGGTAACAATATATTTCTCTGTGCTCCTAATAATGTAGATGTTACTTATAGCCCTCATGAAGAAGGTAGTGATAAAGAATTTTTACCATGGAATAAATAAAGAGTTAAAATACGGGGGATTACCAGATGTTACAGAAGAAAAAAATCGGTTTTATCGGTAGTGGAGCTATGGCTGAAGCCTTAATTGATGGAATATTAAAAGCCAATTTAGTTACGCCAAGCCAAATTATCGTGAATGATATCTCACAGAATCGTCTAGACCATATGGCTGGAAAATTTGGTGTACTTACAACGCTAAGTATTAAGGATACTGTAAAGGCAGCAGATATATTATTTTTGACTGTGAAGCCTCAGATTATTAATGGTGTATTAGATGCCATTGCACCGTTGCTTTCACCTACAACCTTAGTTGTATCAATTGCAGCAGGAATTACCATTGGAATACTTGAGAGCAAATTGATACGGATTCCAATTGTAAGAGTTATGCCAAACACTCCGGTGGCAGTAGGGGAAGGGATGTCTGTTCTTGCTTTGGGGCATTATGCGGGTGAAGAAAATGGCGAATTAGTATTAACTATTTTTTCTTCTGTAGGTAGAGCCATTATTATGGATGAAAATGGGATGGATGCAGTAACGGGATTATCAGGTAGTGGTCCCGGATATGTCTTTGTACTTATTGATGCATTAACGGATGCAGGTGTCCGGGTTGGTTTGTCTAGACAAAATTCGTTGGTTATGGCAGCACAGACCTTATTAGGAGCAGCTAAGATGGTTCTGGAAACAGGGGAACATCCTGCAAAATTAAGGGATATGGTAACTTCCCCAGGTGGAACTGCTATTGCAGGTATACATGTATTAGAACAAAAAGGTGTAAGAGCAGCATTAATTGATGCAGTACAAGCAGCTACGAAACGTTCACAGGAGATGGGGAAAAAATCACATGGGTGACCGAGAAAAAATTATACGATATTATCAAGCTAGCGGTGAAGGTGAATTAGCAGCTAAATTATTGGATTTAGCTGAAGCGGCATTGCGTAATCGAAGGTACAAAGTAACAGAGTTTCTGGATCCTTACGGATATAGCATTGCAGAAACGATTGGTGCGCATTATGAGCGATTAAAGCTAGTAGCCAGCGGTGGTTATGATGGGGCAGAGAGAGTTAAAGCTGTTTTTATAAATGAAGAGTTTCGAGGGACACCTGATGTTGCAGTAGAAGCTGTTTCCGTAACATGGGATGAGAGATATTATCAAATCACTCATCGAGATGTATTAGGAGCATTGATGGCACTTGGTATTAAGCGAGAAATTATTGGTGATATCATTATGTGTGGGCATGGATGCCAAATTATTATCGATTTATCTTTTTTAAATTTTCTTATGCAAAATTTTGGCAAGATTGGTGCAGCGCCTATCAGTATTACGCAATTGAAGATCGCAGATATTGCTCCTCGGGAAGAAAAAGTAAAGGTAATCAAAACGACTGTAGCTTCTCTTCGATTGGATGTCATAGCAGCAGCTGGTTTTGGTACTTCTCGCAGCCGAATGTCGGAGGAAATCGTGGCAGGTAAACTAAAAGTAAACTGGCAGGAAGCTAAAAATAGTGCTCAATCCATTAAAGAAAATGATGTTATTTCAATGCGGGGACGGGGGAGAGTCGAAGTTTGTGAAGTACTGGGTCAAACCAGAAAAGGACGAATGAGTATTGTATTAAAACGTTTTATGTAGATATGCGGAGGTGTATTCATGCTAACCCCATTAGATATTCATAATAAAGAATTTAAAAGAAGCTTTCGAGGATATAACGAAGAAGATGTCGATGAATTTCTTGACCGAGTCATAAAAGATTATGAGCTATTATATCGAGAAAATATTGAGCTGAAAGAGAATATGGACCGACTTAATAGTAAATTAGAACATTTTCAACACATGGAAAATACTTTACATAATACATTGATTGTTGCTCAGGAAACAGCGGAAGAAGTAAAGCTAAACGCTAAAAAGACAACAGAACTAATGATAAAAGAAGCAGAGATCAATGCTCAAAAACTCGCTGAGGAAGCTGCTAATAAAGTACGGCGTATGGCTAGTGAATATCAGGATTTGAAAAAGCAGGTTGATGTATATCGTGTTCGTATGCGTACCCTTGTACAAGCACAGTTGGAGATATTAGGTGAATCTGGTGAGGATGAATAGCGTATTTGACAATGCAACTTTTATTGGTTATAATCAACTTTATTGTAGAATGTTAATAATGATACAAGTCATGATGGAGACAGTAGCTAAAAATCTGATTTTACAGCGAGTTGGGAATGGTGTGAGCCTAATAGTAATCAGGTTTAGTGAAGATCACTCCTGAACTGCAGACTGAAATACAGTAAGATTTGCCGTTTAACGAGCGTTATATCGTTACTAAGAGTGGCTGCAAAGTCATTAGGGTGGTACCACGGGAAACAAGCTCTCGTCCCTTTAGGGATGAAGAGGTTGTATTTTTTTGGAGGTGTTATTGTTGGATTATAGTAAAACCCTTAATTTACCGCAAACTGAATTTCCAATGCGAGGAAATTTACCAGAGAGAGAGCCTGAAATGCTCAACTACTGGAAGCAGCAAAAGATTTATGAGAAACGTACAACACAGGTGGAAAAGCCTAAATTTATCTTACATGATGGGCCTCCTTATGCGAATGGTGATATTCATATTGGCCATGCTTTAAATAAGATTTTAAAAGATATGATTTTGAAATACAAATCATTACGTGGATTTAATACTCCTTATGTACCTGGTTGGGATACTCATGGCCTACCGATTGAACATGCTGCCATAAAAATACTTGGTCTAAATAGGCATGAACTAAAACCATTAGATTTACGTCGCGAATGTAAGGACTATGCTTTGAAATTTGTTGATACCCAGCGTCAAGACTTCAAACGTTTAGGTATTGGTGCTGATTGGGATAATCCATATGTAACATTGTGGCCTGCCTATGAAGCGAAGCAGATTGAGGTCTTTGGGGAAATGGCTAAGAAAGGTCATATTTATAAAGGGTTAAAATCGGTGTATTGGTGTACTTCATGTGAGACTGCTTTGGCAGAAGCTGAAATTGAATATGCAGAAAAAAAATCTCATACCATTTATGTTAAATTCCCTTTAGTGGATGATAAAGGGACTTTGCCTGTAGGAATAAATGCTGAAAACGTATATGGCGTCATTTGGACAACTACGCCTTGGACAATGCCGGCCAATGTTGCTATTGCTGTTCATCCAGAATTAGAATACGCATGGGTGGAATCCCAAGGTGAAATTTATCTTTTAGCAGTAGAGTTGATTGAAGCGGTAGCAAAAGATAATAAACTAGAAAGCTATACTATACTGTCAACTTTAAAGGGGGTTGATCTTGAAAGTGTGGTTTTCTCACATCCCTTTATAGAGCGGGAGTCTATCATTGTTTTAGCTGACTACGTTACTCTAGAACAAGGTACTGGCTGTGTACATACGGCTCCGGGACACGGTCCAGACGATTTTGAAACGGGTATAAGGCACGGATTACCAGTCATTAATCCCGTGGACTATGCAGGGCACTTTACGGCTGAAGGTGGCATATTTGAAGGGATGTTAATACATGATGCTGATGTCCCTGTGATCAAAGAATTAGCAGCACGTGGTATGTTACTCAGCAAAGGTAAAATCAAACACCAATATGCTCATTGCTGGCGTTGTAAAAATCCTGTTATTTATCGGGCAACGGAACAGTGGTTTGCATCAGTAGATGGGTTTAGGGAACAAGCATTACAAGCAATTAAAGATGTAAAATGGATTCCATCAAGCGGAGAAACAAGAATCTCTAATATGGTTGAGAGCCGCTCTGACTGGTGTATCTCTCGTCA
>JBEQCC010000207.1:0-5568 GCA_041639455.1 Pelosinus sp.
TCATAGTCGAACTACTATGAATGTTTTCTAATGATGCGACCCATTCACGCATGGATTTTAAAATAAGCCAAATAGTTGCAGCACCAGGATCATAATAGGATACCACTTTTTCACTTATGTATATAGCAGGATCAAAACTAGTTTGATAATGCTTCAAGTGCTCCATAGCCTCTTTAGCACTAATCTCACCTACCTGCAAAGCCTGAAGAAGAGTATCGCCTTCCTTTACACTGTGACTAAATGCAATGATAGATGATTCAAATGTATGAATTATGATTTTACCATCTATATGGTTTGCTCCCCATGCTTTAAGGATCTGTAATGCTTTATCAAATATAGCGGACAATTGTTTTACGTGTAGTTCATCAATAATAGGCATTTCACTTACGCCACCCAAAAATAAAGTACCAAAAATAATACCTGAGAAGCCTTTGGTAGAACTAATCATTGCTGTTCCACTATCCTTAAAAATATCATTAATATGAAATGATCTTTGCTGCGAAAGAGTATTTATTATAGCACTAAATCCTTTTGTGATCTCCTCTCCATAGGCTTTGCCGCCAATCTTTTTATCTAACTCTATTAGCAATGACTGATTTGCAATGATTTGCTTAGAAAGATAAAGGAACATCTGCCTGGTTTCTTCTGTCGTTAACGAAACAATCAACTCTTCACCACCTCTTTATATCGCTTTATCTTTTGGGGATTCATCTCGCTGGCGCGACACTCCAGGTAAAAAAAATAATTCATCAAAAGAAGTGTTAGGAAATGCTTTTAATGCACCTGCAATAAAATCCTTGCCTGGGTCATGAATACCCATTTTTACCTTCCAAAGCTGAGATGGACTAATTTCCATGCATTCGGCACATTTTCCTTCTTCATTGAGGTTATATTTTTTCTGATTCTCCTCAAATGCCTTTATATTGAGTTTTACGGTCAATTCTTTTCTTCGTGTCAAAGTTTACACCCCCTTCTTTTGTTGTATCGTTGTCGCAACATCATCTTATCATTACCTCATTGCTTGCGCAATAACTTTTTTTAAAAAATACTTCGTTAACGCAACATCTTTTTCATTGCGTATACGAAACAAAAAAGTTTATACTAAACAAGAGGTGCTTACGATGATGGGTAAAACGAATAAACAATTAAAGAGTTTTGGCTTATGGTTTTCAAAAATGAGAGAAGATAGTGGTTTTAAAAGTCAACGGCAGCTTTCGATCTTTTCAGGCGTAAGCAATACTACGATATCCAGAATGGAGTCGGGAGAACAAAAAGCAAGCCCGCAAACCTTAGAAAAATTAGCGCCACATCTCAATTGTTCGTTCGAGGATTTAATGGTGCAAGCAGGCTATCTTCCTTATAATATAGATAATGCTGCTTCCTTACCCCTAAATGCAGTAGAAGTAGCATCCACTTACGCCGTTCCAGTTCTCGGACATATACCTGCGGGTGCACCTTGCATAGCTCGTGAGTCCATTGAATATTACGAAGATCTGCCAAGTAAATGGTTAAATAGCGAACCCCATAACTTTTTTATTTTACGTGTGGAAGGCGACAGCATGGAAGGTGCCAAAATTTTTGATGGAGACTTAGCACTCATAAAAAAACAACGTACTTTTGACCATGGACAGATTTGTGCAATTGGAATTTCATGAAATACACCTGATTTGTATGCAACACTGAAGTATGTCTATATCATTGATGATGAGTTCTTAGAGTTAGTGCCTGCTAATAACAAATACTCCCGAAAAAAAGTCCCTGCCAAATTAGTTAACATTTTTGGCATCTTGAAAAAGACATTTCGGAATCATTAAAACATAAAATAGTAAAGAATAAGCGAAGGAAATTGATTGTACGATTTCCTTCGCTTATTCTCTTGAAAAGAAGAATGACTATTTTGCCTGATCTAATGCTGACTTCGCAGCTCAGTAAATTGCTTATGAGAAACGGTTGCTCCTGAAATAGAATCTACATGATCCACATCTTGTGTTTCTGTCAGCTTGGGCCCATAGGCAGCTGCACCTTTTACTCCTTGCTGCATTTTCTGATAGAATTCAGGATTTTCAATTTTTCCACTCATCTTTCCATTTGTAAATACCTTCTTACTATTTTTTTGATTTTATTTTGTTCTTTAATGTAGTTGCTTTTAAATATTCTTATTTTCTTTCAGGAAATAACTAGGATCGTATTCATTTATAAATCACTCCTCTTCATTACCGCTTAGTCCACAAACGTCTTACATGCAAGCACATTATCTTGCATTTTTTAAGTGTATCTTTTTTACCATCCTTTACAAAATCTCTTCTTTATTCCTTTTTTTTCAGTAAAAGTAAAAAGGATTCTGGCAAAAAAACAAGAATTAAATTTTTTATGATATTTATTATTAAACAGGCAACCATTAACGCTGAAGGGGGGCTTACATGAAAGATTGGATAGCAGCACATAAGCGAATCACATTCATTGTACTAAGTATGGTCTGTACAGTATTTGTTCTTTGGCAAGTATTTGCCGTTAAAATTAGACAGGATATACAAGACACCCTTATTCAGCGAGTCAACCAGCAAATCAACGGACAGTTGACAGTGGAAAGCGTTACCTTATCATTGTCTGGCCGCATAAGAATCCAGAATGTCTCTCTCTATGATCAGCAGGGGGCACTTTTAGCCCAGGTTCCAGTAATTAAAATACAGTATCGCTGGTCTGATTTGACTAGCGGCAGTCTCGGATTACCCAAAATTGAATCGGTGACTTTAGAACGAGGAGAACTTTGGCTCAAACAGGCCAATGATCATTTTAACTGGGATGACTTATTCAAAAAAGAACAAGACGAATCGACTCCCTTTCGCAGTAAAGTCGAATTAGAAGACGGAAAAATACATATTGAAACCCCCCTGTTTTCTCAGTTATTAGAAAATGCAACAGGTACGATTGACTGGCAAAACAACCCGGAGATGACAATCTCTCTTAAAGGTAAAGCAGATCAAAGCATAGTGAATGTAAACGGACAATGGGGAGAAAATCTTCCCGGAGATTTTAACATCCAAATTGATACTCTGGATGTACTCAAATTTAAAAAGCTTTTTGCCGATACAGGCTATTCTCTGGAAGCGGGCACAATACAGCCATTACAGGTTGCAGTAAAACAGGATACCAAAGGTACTTTACATTATCAAGCAGAAGGCAGTTTTTCTGATCTGAAATTAAATGGTAAAGTGGGAATACAGGAAGGACAAGGAAAGTTCAGCAGTGACGACGAAACAGGACTGTATTTCAAAGACCTAAGCTTATTGATTTCTGATCAACCAGCACAAGGTCAAGGTACTATTTCCTGGATTGATAATACGGGCACCCTTGATTTCTCTTTGACTTTACCTGATGCCGATCCTGCCGCTTTTGTATCAGGAATTACTGCAATGCGTCCGCTAGCCTTGCAAGTGCAAATTGCCGGACCAGTTGCGCAGCCTTATATCACAGGTAATTTCAGTCTGCCTCAAATCAGTTTTAGTAGTATGGCAGTCAACAGCGTTACAGGAAACTTTCGCTATGCTGACAATAAAGTATTGCTTCAACAGGTACAAGGTACTGCCTATCAGGGAAATTTAACAGCTAGCGGATCTGTAATGACAGAAGATCAGAGCTATGAACTGGATGTAAACGGACAAGGTCTTAATAGTTCACAATTAACAGATAAAGACGTTCAAGGTCCCCTTACCTTTAACGGTCGCGTCAGCGGTAAGGGTGAGACGGCTGTTACGAGAGGAAACTTTAGCATCCAAGAAGGCAAAACCTATGGAATCGCCTTCCAGAAAATGACAGGTTTGTTTGTAAAGCAAGGAACTACTACGGATATTTCCGGAATCGCCATTCAAACTGCTTATGGAACCATCTATCCCGAGCAACTTAGCCAAGAAGCATTAGAAAGGCTGAAACAACAAGATATTCCTGTTTCCAAAGGAGAGCTAAAGCAAGCGTTGACTAACAAACTCCTTGAAAAGCTAATGCGCTGAGTTTAAGAAAAAATGCTGCGAGTCCTTTAGAACATATAAGAAATAATGAACTACAAAGACCCCCATGCCGACGAAGTCGGCACGGGGGTCTTCCCCTGATAAGGATTAAGAATGCTAATAAGTAAACCAATTACTACGGCGACAAAAACAATTACACTTCTAATAAATACTGATTCAAAATTCCTTTGATTTGTTCCTGACGGCCCGATTGATTCACAATCGGCTTATTCTGCAGTGCATAAGCTTCTAATGTATGAAAATCTGCCTTGCCTTCTACAATCGCAAGGCCAATCCCCTCCTTAAAGCTGTTGTATCGTTCCCCAATTATATTTTCAAATACCTGATCTTCCTTCAGCTTGGCAGCAACTTTTAATCCTCTGGCAAAAGCATCCATCCCGGCTATATGGGCATAGAATAGATCTTCCGGCTCAAAGGATTCCCGGCGTGGCTTAGCATCGAAATTTAGACCGCCCTTACCCAACCCCCCATTTTGCAGAATCTCATACATCGCCAGCGTAGTTTCATACAAGTCTGTGGGAAATTCATCTGTATCCCAGCCTAGCAGCACATCTCCCTGATTGGCATCAACGGATCCCAGCATACCATTGATGCGGCTTATCCTTAATTCATGCTGGAAAGTATGACCGGCCAGCGTAGCATGATTCGCTTCAATATTCATCTTGAAATCGTCCTGTAAATTGTAATTCCGCAAAAATGCCATGGCCGTTTGCGCATCAAAATCATATTGATGTTTCGTCGGTTCTTTCGGCTTGGGTTCAATTAGAAATTGACCAGAAAAGCCGATTTCCTTGGCATATGCCACTGCCATATGGAAAAATCGCGCCAAATTATCCAGTTCCAGTTTTAAATCCGTATTCAATAAGGTTACGTAGCCTTCCCGGCCGCCCCAAAATACATAGTTATCTGCTCCCAATGCCTTGCCTGTTTCCAGTCCTTTTTTCACTTGAGCAGCTGCATAAGCAAATACATCCGCATTGCAAGTAGTAGCCGCACCATGAAGAAAACGAGGATGAGTAAACATATTCGCTGTATTCCAGAGCAATTTGACCTTACTTGTCTTCAAATATTCTTTTATCATCATAATAATCTGGTCTAAATTCCCATTTGTTTCTTGCAGTGTCGCACCTTCCGGAGCAATATCCCTGTCATGAAATGCAAAGAAAGGAACATCCAATTTTTCAAACAGTTCAAAGGCTGCTTCCACTCGTGCCTTGGCTCTATCCATTCCTTTATAGGTATCCCAAGGTCTTAGCATTGTCCCACTGCCAAATGGATCGGAACCGTCATGAGTAAACGTATGCCAATAAGCAACTGAAAACCGCAAGTGCTCCTCCATGGTTTTGCCGGCCACCAATTCTTTCGGATTGTAATACTTAAAAGCCAGCGGATTTTGAGACTTAGGACCCTCATAGGTAATTTTTTTTACCCCACTAAAATATTCCATCTTTTCTCCTCCTATTGTTATATACAGTTATGTAGCTGCCCTTCTTAGATCACACTGAGTTTTTCAAAGGTATCTTGAAGTGCACCGTATAATTGA
>JBEQCC010000208.1:0-5510 GCA_041639455.1 Pelosinus sp.
CCATAAGTGGTGGATTGGATTTTCGATATAATCTTAGTGCTTTTCGAATGTCCCAGCCATTAATATCTAAAAGACTATTGATGGGTACTTCTATATAATCTCCAATTTTCTACTTACCCCTTCTTAACGAGTCATAGCATCTATATTACAATAGGACTGCCTCTCATGCTTTTGCATTTGGGACAGCCCCCTCTTATACTTATACCAAACTATTGCTATTTTAAAGTTTGCAATGAGAGAATATAGAAAGTCACACCCATCCCCAAAAGAGATAATAAAAGGCAGATATACACACCCGGCAGCAAACTCATGGAAAGCCCCAGTGATCCCCACAGAAAAGATATCGCCCGAACTTTCGTCTTTCGTTTAATGGCCCGGTAAGTTTGGTAATCATAAATATAGCTGCCAAATGTTTTATGATAAATCAACCAATCATACAGTCGATTGGAACTGCGAGCAAAGCAGTACGCAGTGAGTAAAAGAAAAGGCACTGTTGGCAGCAGGGGAAGAAATATGCCCAGAATACCAAGAAATAATGAAAGACAACCCACTGCCTTTAAAATATATTTTTTAATGATTTTACCAGGATACATCAATGTAGCACCTCATAATCGTTCATCAGAAGCTATTTTTCCCTACCAGACAGAGAAATTGCCGGATGTCCCGGCGGCATAGCCTTGCCTCCCGGAATCCACGCCTTTCCATCCTGTGCAGCGATTCCCTGCACGGCAATGTTGTGTGTTTTCAGTAAAATAAACTCTACACATTCCACGGTAGTTTGGGCAATGTTAACCTGCCAGAACTCACCGGCCACGGTCAGACGATAAACACCGTCATATTGCACAAGCCCTCTTTGTTGCCAAAGATCGTAGAGCCATTTTAATTCAACCAGCCGATTATTCGCTTTAATCAATAGTTGCAAATCTAAAAATCCGCGTTCCAGTTGGTCCAATATGCTATTGATAACAGACTGCACCGGCGGCTGCTTTATCATAGCCATGAACGGCTTTATCCCTTCCATAACCATACTTTGGTATGGCTTTAGACCTCGATGAAGCATAGTGGAATAACCGCCTGCATTACCGCCTGCACCGCAGCCAAACGGGAATATAGTGCTCCCTCGCTTCGCCAACGTATTATAAAGGCTCCGTTCCCTATTACTTCGCCGCCAATGACAAATGCTAAGACGTGAAAAACCACGTTTTGCTACAAATTCCTGAGCGTAGGCGTACATTCGGGCCTGCTGAGAAGTACTGGCCGCCGGAGACATTTTTCCCGCCAATATCTGTTTTTCCAACTCACTGTCGTAAAATACATTGAGTTGGTATAAATCCATACCGTCAACCACAGAATCGATCAAAATCCGCAAATCTTCCTCCCATGCCTTCATGTCCTGGTCAGGTAAGCCATAGATAAGGTCAACAATAACGGAACATTGGTGATAAGCTTTCAACCCAGCCAACCGCTTCAGTAAGGTGTCCTGATCATCCATTCTTCCCAATTGGCGGCGAATTTTCGTCTGAAATGATTGTACGCCAATAGATACACGGTTGACACCGTTTTCCATCCAAACATCCATTTTTTCCGGTATCAGATCGCTGCTGCGGCCTTCCAGAGTCAACTCATAGTCGCTAGCCAGCGGCAAACAGCGGCGAATGGTCTTTAGCAACCTGCGAGCATTATGCGGGGACATTGAGGTAGGAGTTCCGCCGCCGATAAAGACGGCATGTATCATTCCATCCTTTAGTTGAGGAGAATCTGCATCGGTTTCCAATTCTCGAATCAGGCAGTCGATATAGTAGTCCTCCGCTGTTTGGTTGACTGCATTTTGAAAAAAGCTGCAGTACAAACATTTCGTCTGGCAAAATGGAATATGAATATAGGCCGCTCGCTCCGTTTTTTCAGCCGACGGCTGATCCATAATCTGACGCCACAACGCTTGCGCTTGACCGGGTGACACGGGACGGCCCTGCATACCTGCATGCACTACCCTTTTCTGAGAAAAAGCTCCAATCAGAGGATCCGCCTTTTCAAATCCCAGCTGCAGGGCTTTATCTTTCGCCGATAGTGTTTGAAATAAGTCTTGTAGTTTCATCATCACATGTTCTCCACTCGCTTAACGGTCTCCGTGGCAAATGCTTTAGCAGCTGCCACATCTGCTGCATTGGGGTGCTTTTTTGCCTCCTCATGAATGGCTTCCCGTTTTTCATCCACCGCATGAGGATGTCCGGGAGGAAACATCCTTTTCATTTGTTCAATCAGCTGCGGGTCAACTTTTCCCTGACAGATAAAACTATGTACCAGAAAATTTTCTCCAGGACAAAGCGCCGCCGCATTACGCAAGCTGTCAGCCGCGTGTTGTGAACACGGATCAGCCCCTAAAGTGGCAAACAATGCAATATGCGGATGACTTAATTTTCGCAGAAGCTGCTGCGTCTGTTGATCGGCTGTCCCTCTGTCAACCCAGAATCCGATAAATAAACAATCATAACCGTTTAAATCAGTCGGTGCTTCGCCAACCGATCTGCAGGGAGTCCCTGCAGGCAAGGCACTGCAGATAGCTTCTGCTATCTTTTTTGTATTTCCAGTCCGTGATGAGTACAAAACAATATATCTTTTCATACCAAGCATTCCTTTCATCTTATCAATATAACCAATCCGCCACATTTACTCCCCTAGCCGCTTCACCATATCACTGATGAAACTTGTCGATAATGCTGCATACAATCCATCAGCAATGGCCCATACAATGAGTACCCTTGGTGAAGGCTGTCCGCTAGTTTGTTCGATTAATACCTGTCTATGTTGTTCAATAGCAGCAATTTTGAGCGGCAAGGTCTAATTCCCCATTTAGCTCTCCATAAAAATGTAAAGCTTCCAAAACATCTGCATAGCGAGCAAATGTCTGCAGCATTGTTGGAATACCTTTCTCCTTGTTTATATAAAAAAACTCCGCACGTATTTATTTACGCAACGGAGCTCCTGGCTCTCTTTTAAATAAAAAACAAATAGTTCTCTCCATTAGAACTCATAAATTACTACATGAGTACTCGTCTAAGAAGATTATAATACCAAATGATAATAATTGTCAATATCCAGACTTTATTTTAAGGCTGAAAATATATTCTTTTAGTAAAATACATTTTCACGTTATGGTCTTGGTAATCAATCGGTGCAAACTGCATTTTTAACAGGGCTTGCATTGCTGACTCCTTAAATCCAAGGTTGGGAACAGGATTTAAGCAAAATCTAAATGTCCCAGGTTATTTGGAACTACCAAAAATGCGGTATACAATCAGCTTTTTTTTACTCTTTTAGTGTATGTGATTTTAAGATTTATTCACAGATCAGTTAGTAAGAAGAATAAGCATACACCACTTTCTTTATTAGGATTTACAAGACATTTGCTACAAGGTCATCTTCCCCCTGAATAACAGGTTTTCATTCAGCAATTTTGCCGTACTTTGGTTTTTGTCTAATTGTTCTTGGATATTTATTGGTTAATCAACACACTCGTGACGTAGCGTCTTAAATAAAGCTGTACAATGGAAATATCTTGCACAGAACCCTTGTAGCCTCTTTATGCAGGAAGATATTCCAAAAGCGAGTTACCCTCACTTACCACTATGACAAGAAAACGATTTTAAACGTTTCTAAAAAAACCTATGCTTTAGACTACGATGTCTCCTAGACTCTCTCCATATTATCTTCCTTCTGAATTTTTGGAGTGAATACTATATGATACTTGTACATCGCTACCTAAGTTGAGAATGTCGCCATTCTCAACTTAGGTTCCAAAACCATGTTTGTGAGTTTCCCAGCACACGGCTCCTCAGCATCTAGGCCTCCCAAGGCACTTCTCTCTTTGCAATGATTGTGTATGAGCAGTTTCTACCGTAGCTGCTTCTCGATGTAGAATCACGAAATCATCCGAATATAGGATGACTTGCAGTCTCCAGCTATGATGACGGCCGTTGATCTTCTTTGTCTTAGGAAACGCAGTTTCAATTTCTGTCTCTAGCCCATATAGAGCGATGTTTGCAAGCAAAGGAGAAATCACTCCGCCCTGTTGCGTGCCTCGGTCGGTATTGCAAAATACGTCTCCTTCCATCGCGCCAGCTTTGAGCCATTGCTTGATTTTTCTTCGGATGAGTGGAAATGTATTGAGTTTCTCCAATAAATACTTGTGGTCAATGCAATGGTTGGTAGAAGGCAGCCTTCAGCCATGTATGTACCTTGTCCAGGAATTTACGGCAACTCTTGACAGTTGGCTTGCGTATAAGTGCAAATTGACCCTTGTTGCCAACTCCGCATATATGCCTACAAGCCGAGAAAATCAAAACTTTCTGGCTTTTCTCCGTGTTCCGCTTTCCTTTCTTGGGCATATCGGCCAAAGGCCATCAGTCTCGTTTTCTCCTCCGCCAGTTCAAGGTTGAATTTATTCATTCGATACCTTGAGTGTTTCTCAAATTTCTCTGCATCTCTTTTGATAAGACGGTCAACAAATTAATCTTTTAAAGGTATCACTTTAAAACTAATAATCTTCTCAAAGGATAAATATTCCTTGCTATTATCAATAGCTATCATTGATCGCATAGCTCGTAGTATCCGTACTTTTATGACTATTGTACCAATTAACAAAACTATCAATTTCAGTAGTAGTTAATCGGTATTCTCGCTCGCTGGAATCAATCATGGTTACTCGCAATAATGCTTGCCCTGTTTGAACCGGTGCTATTGGCGTTGCAGAAGCTTCATTTGAGTTAGCACTTTCACCATATTCATTTAATGCTGCCACTACATAATAGTACGTTACTCCATTCTGGACACTAGCATCCACATAGCTGTTAGTTGTTACATTATTTGCAATTGTAATGTATGGTCCACCCTGGGTTGTTGATCTTTTTACACTATAACCAGTTGCACCAGTAACTGTAGTCCAGGAAAGAGTTACTTGGGAATCACCTGCGGTTGCAGTTAGATTGGTTGGCATATTGATAGTTCCCGAAGGGGTGAAGTCCGAAGTCCATCGGGCAACATTAGAAATGCGGAATTCATCATAATAAGCCGCTCCCCCCGCATAAGCCCCACTAGCATATCGTGCATTAATTGCGAATTTATTCGAAATAATGTTCGAATTCGCAGAAACGGTAGTTTTTAGATTGCCATTTATAAACCAATAAACGGTTCCTGATTGTCTTACCAAAGCATAATGCGCCCATTTATTTGAAACAAATCCTGGAGATTTTGTTACGACAGCTAACGAAGAAGAATTATTGCCAAACCAATTCGAGTCAGATTGAATAGCAATTCCAATACTACTTCCGATCTGAGCACTCGAGGCACCACTGTAACCACTTTTATAATACATCCAAAAATCAATTGTGAAATCACCAGTTCCAAAAGCATAGTTGCTATTAGTAATCATTAGAAAAGAGCTCGCTGGAGTATATAACGAGCTATTACCGACTGCTTTTTGCTCAGTACTAACTGCTGTATTTCCTGTTGCG
>JBEQCC010000209.1:0-5538 GCA_041639455.1 Pelosinus sp.
GTTATTATGGCCTTTATCCCTGATTTGCGCTTTTCTTTATATATTGCCCCTATTTGGCTGCTTTCTTTGTATATCGGCTTTAAACTAAAAACGACTGCAAAGAAGAATTAATTACATCCAGCTATAAAAATTACTGCTCAGTGCCTACTCTTATTATTGTTTTGGAGTAGGCACTTTGGTTATAGTAGAAGATCGTATTGATTAATATAGTAACGTGTTGCAGGGGATGCTTTGCGTCTTTAAGCCTTTGAATGTAATTGTTGAGATGTACAACAGTATTGTCTTATGAGGTGTTAATGTCTATAGATCATGAAGAATCCTTAGGCATTGCAGGAGAGAGTGGCAGTGTAAAATCAGTGCATGATTTTACAAGATGTAATGACAGCTTTTGATCCGCTGGCTACCATTAGCTGTCAAATAGTAGAAACACTTTGTGAAAGTGGGCAATACGATTCTTTCCCGGCGGTTTTAACTTTTGGAGAAAACGGGGCTTTACTATTACGGTTGATGAAGAAGGAACCGCTCAGATTGTTCATATGGAAAGAATAGTGTAATGGTAAAAAAGGAAAGCTCTTGCCAAATTCCCTGGGGAGTTTAGCAGGAGTTTTGTTTTTTCCTAAGAAATATACGATAAGTGAATCGAATAAAGAGTGCAATGCTACAGTCAGCAGAAAGTCACATAAGACTGATCATGGAGAAATGCCCTTTTAATCTTAAGATAGGAGAGATGCAATCATGAGTAAAAAATGTCTTTTTCTATGGTATCCTAAATGTACTACTTGCCAAAAAGCGAAGAAATGGCTTGATGATAAGGGCATTTCATATGAAGTTCGAAATATCAAGGAACAGAATCCAACGGCATCGGAGCTGCGTCAATGGTGGGAAAAAAGCAACCTTCCCTTGCGCAAATTCTTTAATACCAGCGGATTCCTATACAAATCCTTAGGGCTAAAGGATAAACTGCCAGGTATGTCTGAGGAGGAACAGTTTTTCCTGCTGGCAACTGACGGAATGCTTGTCAAACGGCCTTTGGTAATAACCCAGGATAACGTTCTGGTCGGGTTTAAAGAAGCGGAGTGGAAAATACTCACTGCTCCGTGCTAAGAAGCAGGCATTGAAGTTACATAAATGCAAAGGAGCTCTGTGATGTTTTTATTTCATGCAACTAAGTATGAATGTCCCTTTGATTGCTTTATCAATATGATTAAAGGAAAATGGAGAACGACAATTATTCTCTCACTGATTAACGGACCCAAACGATTTTCCCAACTGCAGCGATTAATCAATGGCATCAGTGCCAAGGTATTGTCAGATAATCTGCAAATTCTCGAAGAAAATCATATATTAACTAGAACTGTCTATCCAACCATACCTCCGACTGTCGAATATTGCCTTACTGAGCAAGGAACTGAGTTTGCTAATATTATTGAAGATATTAACACATGGGCATATCATTATACGAAAATAGACTAAGAAGAGAGCACTGCTTTTTCTAAAAGCAGTGCTCTCTTTTTTAGGACGAGTAAACATTGAGATAATCTTACATTAGTATCCAATTGTAAAGCGTTCTCGTATATGGTTTGGATGCTCTATTTCATCTATCAGCGCAATCGCATAGTCTTCCATGCTAATGTGACTTTGCCCTTGTGCATCAGTGAGGAGATGATCCTTGCCTAAACGGAATTGACCCGTTCTTTCTCCTGGTCCAAACTCAGCGGCGGGACTAAAGAATGTCCAGCTTACATCGCCAATTGTTCTTAAAAAGACCAGTTCTTCTCCCATTGCTGTAGCTGTAGGGAGGTATGCAGGCGGGAAATCAGGGGTAGAAGATACTTTTGTTCCCTGATCGTCAGCTAATAAGCTGCCAGCTCCTCCGACAATTAACAGTCGTGGACTTTCTTTATCCTTAAGCAGCGAAACTAAATGTTTAGCAACTTCCAGGTGCAAATGATTCTGGCTGGAATCTGTGCCAAAAGCATTGACAACGGCATCAAAAGGTGCAAGATCAGCGGTTTGTAGGGAAAAGATATCTTTTTCGAGGATTTTTACATCAGAATCAGCTAATTTTGCTGCATTACGAACAATGGCAGTAACGTCATGCCGGCGATTTTTTGCTTCGGTTAGAATCCGGGAACCAGCTCGACCGGTAGCACCAATCACAGCTATTTTCATAAAAAAACCTCCTTGTTTTTATATTGATGCCAGTCATATAGAAATGGCTGGACTTACAATATCTACGGCTGCCTGACCAGGATCATGTCGCTTTACAATAATGATACCACTTAATGGTAAGAGAGAGAAGAGCGCACTTTACTATTAGCTGCTTACCTAGAGGTAACCTCCTATTTGCTCTTTATAGTGAATACAGGAGATAGCAGACTAATAAAAGATTTGCTTGTGAAATGGAAATCGTGAAGGAATTAAGTGTGGAAGAACAAGAGACGCTTGCCAGGTTGTTGCGAAAAAGAATAAAAAGTATATAGCTATGAATACGATAGTAACTTGCTTACATGGAATCCGCTCTACTGGGAATATTGTATTTTCTCATTCGATTTAATACTCCGGTATGGGATAAACCAAGTATTTTACCGACTTGACGGGAGGTTCCATACTTATTAATGGTTTCGTGAAGAATACAGCATTCCATCTCTTCTAAGACTTCTTTTAATTTGCGGGTGTTACTAGTTGGTGTGGCAATAGTGGAAGTCGTGGGAGTAATATGATCCAGGATAATGTCATCCTGGGTGATTTCTCCATGAGAAGCAAAACTAACGGCACGTTCCATTACATTTTCTAATTCACGGACATTTCCCAGCCAGTCGTGCTGCAGCAGTTTGTCCATGGCAGGTTTCAAGATATGCTTAATATGCTTTTTCAAACGATGATTTTTCTTAAATAAGAGGCTTTCGATGAGTAGGGGCAAGTCTTCTTTACGTTCACGCAGAGGAGGAATGAAGATTGGAATCACATTTAAACGATAATATAAGTCTTCACGGAACTGATTTTTCCGAAGCATCTCTTCTAAATTACTATGGGTTGCTGTAATAATTCGGACATCGACATCGATTTCCCGATTGCCGCCGACGCGTCTGATTTTCCCTTCCTGCAGCACTCGTAATAATTTTGCCTGGAGACTAAAAGAAAGCTCACCGATTTCATCTAAAAAGATTGTCCCGCCATTGGCATATTCAAAAAGTCCACTTTTGCCATATTTTTGTCCTCCTGTAAAAGCACCTTCTTCATAGCCAAATAACTCACTTTCCAGAAGAGCATCTGGCAAAGCTGCACAATTTACAGGTGCAAAAACTTTTTCATGCCTTGGACTTTCCATATGTATGGATCTTGCAAAAAGCTCCTTGCCAGTGCCGCTTTCTCCGCGAATGAGCACGGTAGAATCATTTTGCGCAACTAATTTTGCCACGTTTATGGTATGTTCCATAACTTTGCTTACATGTATAATTTCCTCAAAACTATTAATCTCAGGTTTGGTTACTGAATATACTAATTCCTCTACGTCTTTCATGGCTTTTAAGACTGCAACAGCTCCAAGAACGATATTGTTGGCATCCTTTATTGGACGTCCGCTTGTAAGATAATGATTCTTACCCCTCACCGTGGTAACTATGATTTCGCGATTATTATAAGGCAGTCCATTATGCAGTATTTCTAATAATGGTACTTTGGAGATAAAAACATCCCTAATTTTAGATCCAATGATTTTTCCACTGCTGCAGCTCATCATTTTTTCAGCAGCAGCATTAAAATGGGTGATGATTTCCTGTTGATTAATAGCTAAAATCCCATCACCAATCGTGTCCATTACTGTCTTTAATTCTTGTTCCCGTTCCTGATGAGGCATGCGAGATATCTGATTTACATTGCCAATCTGAGGGATCTCACCCAATTGGGTATTGAGGAGTACTTCCTCGTAAGGGGACAAGGATTCAATTTCTAAATACATGATATCGGGTAAGACTTCCATAGAAAGAATATTGATATTTTGCTCTGCGAGTACACGAGAAATATCAAGAACAAGTCCGACCCGATCCTGATTGCAGATTTTTAAACAGAGATTGGCCATCTCCTTCACTCTCCTTATAAGAAAATCTCTTGTTCGTCCTCTTGTTAATAATATGTAAGATGAAGCTATATTATTAACAGGCTAGGTTTAATGCTATATTTATGGCTCTCTCAATAAGGATAACCTTTTTTCTAAACATAGTATAACATTGCAAATCTCCAGAATAAAGAATTTTTTGAATTAAATATCAATTTAAGAACAGGCTTGTCAGGATCACTACCTTAGGGCGTGTCTTCAAACTATCAAAACATTCACTGACGGTACTTTTTGCACCATATTTCGTTAAAATTCTTGAAATAAAGACCATCATTCCTACAAATTTTTCCCTTGTCTGGCACAAAATTTACTCACCATTGACCATTCCGCTAATTTGAAGACACCTCTTAGGTGGTACAAAAATGTTCCGCATGGAACATTTTTGTACCACTTTTTGGAACGGAAATATTACAGAATATAAAGAAAAGTTAATAAAATCCGAATTATCAGCTTGGCATGTTTGTTGCATTAATAATTTAGCAAGTACTCATGATAAGTACTTGCCAAATTATTAGATGGAGGTTTTTTATAATGATTATTGGTGTAGCAAAAGAGATTAAAAACAATGAAGCTCGTGTAGGCTTGACACCAGCAGGTACTGAAGCTCTGTGTAAGGCTGGTCACGCCGTCATGATTGAAAAAGGTGCAGGCATTGGTTGTGGCTTCTCAGATGAAAGTTATCAAAAAACCGGCGGAGTTATTATTACTGACAGAAAAACCTTATTTGATAAAGCCGAAATGATTATTAAAGTAAAAGAACCAATTGAATCAGAATATGAACTTTTTCATGAAGGGCAAATTCTCTTTACATATCTGCATTTAGCACCAGAGCCTAAATTAGCTCATGCTTTATTAGAAAAGAAAGTAATTGGTATTGCCTATGAAACCATTATAGGACGTAATAATACATTGCCATTATTATCACCAATGAGTGAAGTGGCAGGTCGAATGTCAATACAGATCGGTGCCCAATTCTTAGAAAAACCTTGGGGTGGTAAAGGAATTCTCTTAGGGGGCGTGCCGGGAGTTGAATCCGCGCAAGTCGTTATTATCGGTGGAGGCAATGTCGGCACGAATGCAGCTAAAATGGCTTTAGGTATGGGGGCAAGGGTTGCCATTCTTGATAAATCAACGGATCGCCTGGCTTATCTAGATGATATTTTCGGAGGAAGAGTTACAACTGTCATGTCCAATAGCTACAATATTGCTCGATGGGTCAAAAAGGCTGACCTTTTAGTAGGAGCTGTGTTAATTCCGGGTGCGAAGGCTCCGAAATTAGTAAGTGAACAAATGGTTAAAAGCATGGAGGAAGGATCGGTTATTGTGGATGTTGCCATTGACCAGGGCGGTTCCATTGCGACGATCGACCGCAGCACCAAGCACCTCGATCCGTATTTCGTAAAACACGGCGTTATCCATTA